>JANXVQ010000171.1 GCA_025351545.1 Spirosoma sp. | reverse complement strand
CTCTCCTGAAGATTATATCTCTGGTCTTCGTTTCGAATACAAGCCGTTTGGCGTTGTGTTCGCACTTATCAAAACGGTCGTATTCGCCTTCCTGATTTCAACCATTTCAGCCTATCAGGGCTATACTGTTAGTGGTGGCGCCCTCGAAGTAGGTGCGGCTTCAACATCTGCCGTTACTAACAGTTGCATTGCCATCGTAGCCGCAGACTTTGTTCTGACGCAGTTATTACTTACATAGAGAGTGAAAGAACGAAGGAGTGAGTGAGCGAATTGATACGCCGGTCATTCTTTCGCTTACTCACCCTTTCGTTCTTTATTATGATTGATATCAAAAACATATCGAAATCTTTCGGTGACAGGCAAATACTGGCGGGAATCGACGGAAGCTTTAAGCCAGGCGATACAAGCCTGATTATTGGTGGTAGTGGCACGGGTAAAAGTGTGTTGCTGAAGTGCATGATCGGGTTAGTTGAACCGGACTCGGGGGAGGTTCTATACGATGGACGAAATTTTCTGACCAGCGACCTGAATGAGCAAAAAGCTATTCGGCGTGAAATGGGGGTTTTATTTCAGGGATCGGCCTTATTTGATTCAAAGACCGTACTGGAAAATGTTCGATTTCCGCTCGATATGCTCACCGAACAATCGGAAAGCGAAAAAGTAGACCGGGCGAATGAGTGTCTACAACGTGTTGGACTGGAAAACGCGGGCGACCGGATGCCGTCTGAAATTAGTGGTGGGATGAAAAAACGGGTGGGCATTGCCCGCGCCATTGTCCTGAACCCTAAATACTTATTCTGTGATGAGCCAAACTCCGGTCTCGATCCATTGACATCCATCAAGATTGATCAGCTCATATCTGAGATCACCGATGAATATAAGATTACAACGGTTGTGATTACCCACGATATGAATTCGATGATGGAAATCGGGGAGAAGATTATGTTTCTTTATGAGGGCAATAAACTTTGGGAAGGAAACAGTACTACACTGACACAATCAAATATAAAGGAGTTGAACGAGTTCATCAACGCTAACAAGTTGATTCGGGAGATGGAAAAGAAAGCGGTCTAAAACCGCCACCGGGCCTGTACTTTCACTTCTGTTTTGTGGGGCGCATTAATTTGGTCGAGATCAGAACCAATGGTATCCTGATTGGTTAAGTCCGTTCTGGCCCAACGCACCCAAACGGTCAACTGGCGGCTTAGGTTGTACTGAGCTAGTAAATAATGTCGGACGCCCCGATTAAAATAGGCCGGAAACGAAAACGCATAGAGCACATCACGTTCGTAGACGTACTGACGACTATCATAATCATCTGTACCGAACAAGGCTACCCGACCGCTCAAACTCAGCTTCCGAAAATCCAGCGTGGCATCCTGAACAAGTGCAAATCCGCGCGAAGCTGACTGACCCGTATAGGTAAATCCGCCCCACTGCACCCTCGACCGGAGCGATAATCCCCGCATCAGTATGTATTCGGCATTAAGCGCATAACTCCGTCGCGTTGTTCCAACTACGTCTTTTATCTTACCAACCGTCAGGTTTTTCTGCTTATGTTCTTCGTGATATACAGCATAAAAAGTCGTTTTTCTATTTGGCGTGTAACGGGCCTGGAGTAAATAATCAAACCCTTTAGATGGGGTATCGACTAAATATTTTAACCACGGAAAGCTGAAATAATCGACAAAGCCACCTAACGTCAGTTTGCGATATACGGTATATTTTAGTCCCAGATACGCACCCGATTCGTTAATTGTCCGGCTACCTTCGCTGAATCCATTGCTGTAAAAACTATGAAAATTTCGGTCGTAATGACGCAGGGCGATGGCTAAATCAATCTTTTTGGTCAAGCTGACCAAAGCCCCCCCAACAGCCCCAATTCCGCCCGAATTTGTTGCAGAACCACTGCTTCGGGCTATTTCGCCGAATAGATTCCAATTGCGCCAGACATAACCGCCATGTATGCCAACAACCAGATTTTGCTTACCCGTAAATTCATACTGATTATAAGGCAAATCACGTCGGCGAAAAAATGTATCAAAAGTTGTCTGCAACACCGTCAATCCGAGTTGAAATTGTTGGCGGTTATGATAGAGTAGATGCGCCCCAATGTTTGTTTCTACTAAACTTCCCTGATCATCAAATTCGGATTGGGTTCGGTGTAACCCCGACGTTTGCAGCGATGCAGCAATGGCGGCTAGAGAGTCTTGATTCATATTCGCATCCCGTCGGTTACGGGCAGCGAATAACGTAAGATCGAGTGATTTATGGAAAGCATAGGTAGCGGTGGCACCCCGGAAATAGCCGTACTCCGTAAGCGAGGTATAGGGCCGGGCACCCAATGTTGGTCGACGAACGGTCTGTACAGTTTCGGAACTTTTTCCCAGCACAAACCCCGCCGACAATACTAACCCTTGCCCGACTTGCAATTGATAATCGCCAACCAGAATGTTTCGCCACTTGCCCCGGTTCTGTACCTGCGCGTGAAAAGACACATAATCTGCCCCATACCGACGCGCCGACGGTTGCCAGCCCATTGTTTCGCCAGGGTCTTTTTCCAACGTTAGCCCAATACTGAAAGCGCGGGGGCGACTATATCGGTAACGGGCATACAATTGGCCGGAACTACCCCGATAACGCGTGGGGAGGTTTCCTTTCGTATCAGGCGTTGCTTCCGAAAACCCTTTTTGCTGCTCCAGAAGCTGTTCGTAGCGAACAATCAGATAATTATCAGTCGGGGTAGGCAACGAACCAAATAGCCCTGCATTACCGGTTACGGTTACAAATGGCAATAAACGCCGAATAGTTGGCAGATCGAAGTCCGGCACAGCCTGGAGCTCATAAATAGACAATAAATCGCCGAACCCGGTACGGTAGGTTGCCAAACTACTCAGCTGACGCTCAGTAAGTAAATAGGTTGCTTCCAGTTCGTCGCGAGTAGCAACGTTCAGGTCGAGTGGATTGGCGTAAAGTTGGGTTAAGGCATCATAAACAGACTGATAGTCGATGCCTTCTGTCTGAACCGGGAATAAATCCTGCAACTGTCGGCTTATTGCATCAGCAGACCGGTCAGCATCTCGATAAAATGACTTATTCGCTTGAGAAAAAGCAGGACTTATGGCCATCCATCCGGCTAATATGAACAGGTAGATAATTCGCAAAGTCCTTTATGGTAAAATGAATCTTATGTGGTCTAGACGAACAAAACCATCAAAGAATACATTTTAACACAAAAGAGACACATTAAAATCAATTATACTTTACGAAAACCGACGTTTCAGAATTTCAACCAGCTCACTTACTTCATCACTACTCATATCCCATAAATATTGGGAGGCATAACGGTATGAAATCAAATCGAGCGCCTGTCCATAATTGTTTAGCGTATCGATTTCCTCAACAGCCTGATTATAAGCACTCGAAGCACCATTGAACAACTGATTAATAAACCGAAATTTCTGGTTCAGCGAAATACTGCGTGCAATACTCTCGATGGGTGCCCGATGAAACGTTTCAGCCACTGTGGCTGGTTCATCAGAGATGGTCCCCCGCAAGGTATCGTTTAGCGTAGGTGTTGTATCGAACGAACTGGTAGGTTGTGAATTGTCGATAATAGCAGGCTGCGTATGGTCGATTGTTGGTAACTGCGACGGTTGACTGATGGGCGAAACGGGGTCCGGTCCGGTATCACCGTCGAGAAACATGGCGCCACCAGTTGAAGCTGAACGATCTGTTTCTTTAGTAGAAAAAGTTGGATATGGCTGGGGAGGTATAGCTGGCGTGCTAATTCCGGTTCCATCAAATACTCCTGTTACGGTAGTTTCTGTAGCCACCAGCGGTGCTGGCGGAACGGTGGGCTCGGTAGCCGTGTCGAAAAAAGAGCGTAATGGAGCTGCCGGAATGCTATCCGGAATATGACTTCGCAACAAGGCCGATATATCCATTGGTAACTTCTCCGAAAACAACGCCACAAACTTATCGTAATGTTCTAGTTCATGACCCCGCTGCGTTAAGGCTTCATCCAAAAAAACCAGTGCCTGATTGGCATATACAAACAGCTTATCATTCATACGTTGCATGATATGAGCCGGAATAAACTGATTAATTTTTGTGTAACGTATGATTTGCTTGAGCGCATCGGCCGTTAGTGTGAATTCAGGCTGACCACGTAACAGATCGTCGAAATAAGCCCGAGGATCGAAAATCATGATGATGGTCCGCCGGGTAGCATCGGCCAACAGCGGTTCGAGGTGTTCGCGCCGAACAGAGATATGTTGCGACACAACATTCATAAAGTTTTGCAGCGCTTCCTGAACATCGGCGTCGGCAAAATCAAAATAAGGGCTGCGAAATTTAGCAGCATCAGCCTGCCATTTATCAGATAAACTACTGATAACGAACAGATTTATCTGGTTAATAGGTGTCAGCGATAGAATTTGCTTCCCACTTATAGTCGCTTGATGCTGAAAAAAATCAGAAGCTATCCGACGGGCGTAGGACTTGCTATATTCAGTAAGGGCGTTGGCGTTAAACTTGTTCGACATTAGGAAAATCCTTTGTTTTGTAAAGATAAAGTTTTCGGTCGCAAACCTGTTTTGGTGTATAAATAACGTTAAAAAAAGCGATTCCTGACCGAGAACTAAGCCAACGGCCGATCTAATGATGTATTTGACAAAAGATAAGTAACTGACTTTGAGACAACTGACAACTAATGTTTATTGAACCCTCCCGACGACGCGAACCACCCCATCTCCGCACTGGCTGGATAGAAATTATCTGCGGCTCCATGTTCTCGGGCAAGACCGAAGAATTAATCCGTCGGCTCACCCGTGCCCAAATTGCGAAGCTGAACGTCAGAATTTTTAAGCCCGCATTAGATACGCGTTATCACAACGAAAATATCGTTTCCCACTCAGCTCTTACTATTCCCTCAACACCTGTGCAAACAGCGAGCCAGATTCCAGTATTAGCTGGTAATTGTGATGTTGTGGGTATCGACGAAGCCCAGTTTTTCGATAAAGACATTACGGATATCTGTAATTTGTTGGCTAATCAGGGGAAACGTGTTATTGTTGCCGGTTTGGATATGGACTTTTCCGGACAACCGTTCGGCTGCATGCCCCAGTTAATGAGCATTGCAGAATACGTTACCAAAGTTCACGCCATTTGTGTGATTTGTGGCGACATTGCGCAATATTCATATCGACTGGTTCCCTCGAAGGAACGTGTGCTTCTGGGCGAAACCGATAGCTACGAAGCCCGATGCCGACGATGTTTCAACTTGGGCAACGATGCAGGGCAGAAAGAGTGGGCTTATGAGAACGTTGCAAATGATGAATGACAACCAAGCCGCCGAAGTAATGATGAAGACCGAAAAAGAACCAGTAATGGATCAATGGTGGATTAAAAAATTGCCCTCATCATTTTGGCGCTCGTTACTTTTTTTCCATTTATTATTTATCATTTATCATTCATCAGTTGCTCAAATCGGCACCTGGCAAACTCACGTTAGTTACCAGTCAGGACAATCGGTGGCGGTGATTGGGAACAAAGTATATGCGGCCACACAAAACGGTTTTTTCTACTATGACAAAACCACTAATGAAACCATAACAATTGGCAAGCAGGAGGGCCTGAGCGACGTTGGCATTAGCCGATTACTCTACATTACCGACCAGAAACGGATGCTTATTGCTTACAAAAATGGCAATCTGGATTTTTTAAGCCTGACCAATACCGGCGAACCAGGTACAGTCGCGAATTTGAATACAATCGTTTCGGCTGCTGCGTTACCAGTCTCGCGAGGCATAAACCATATTAACCGAATTGGAAATAACGCCTATCTCAGTACCGATTTCGGACTTGTGGTGCTTGATTTGCTGAAGAACGAAATACGGGATACCTATTTCAGTCAACGAACAGACGGCACGCCACTCCCTATTTTTCAGACGGCGGCTACGACCGATAGTTTATATGCCCTGACCGCACCAGTACAGCAAACTGAAACCGGACGTCGGCTTCGTTCGGTGCGC
Organism: Spirosoma sp.; assembly: GCA_025351545.1. GTDB lineage: Bacteria > Bacteroidota > Bacteroidia > Cytophagales > Spirosomataceae > Spirosoma. The sequence continues at coordinate 2,079 of JANXVQ010000171.1, read as the reverse complement.
TTTGCGGCTACTGTCAATATCGTTGATCCTGCCAACTGGCGACCAGTAACCACACCCGGATTGCAAACCGAGTCAATTGTCGTTAATCAGGGGCGGTTATCGGCAACGGTCAACGGTCAGGGCATTTATGAACGACAGACGGGCCGATGGACACTAACGCAGCCGCTCACAAATTCCATTATCCGGCAATTTCCTGTTTCATCAGGCTTGATTTTGGCTACAGACAAGGCCGTGACCGTATCCGGTGTTGGGACATTTACCGGTTCATTACTTGCCGACCCACGGGAAATAATAGCCGATGGCAACGCGGTGTGGGTCGCCGACGCCAAAAACGGGTTACTGAGCGGTAAATCAGGCACTTTTCAGCGCATTGCACCCGAAGGGCCAACCCGTGATCAGTTTGCCCAATTATGTGCTTATCCGCAAACACTGGTGGCCATACCAACCGGCCCTCTGGAGGCAACAACCCTGACAGTCAACCTGCCACCCGTCGAATTGTTGTCGGTGCCGAATGAACGCTGGGCCAGCAATCCGGTTGCCGGACTAACGCGTGGGTTCAATTCAGCAGCTTATTTAGCAGCTGAGCAAAAACTCTATCTGGGCAGTTTTGGCAGCGGACTGTGGAGTCAAACTGAAGGGCAGATAGCTACACCCGTTACCTTACCAGCTGCGATCAGCCCATTTATCACCAGTTTGGCAACTGATCTCAACGGAAATTTGTGGCTTGCAACCGGGCGGGCCACTACGCAACAAGCCACCTTACACGTCCGCCGGGCCAACGGACAGTTTCAGTCATTTCCCATTGTCAGCCAGACAAATATTGTACAGATTGTGCCTGATGACAATGGCTTTCTGTGGCTCCGGCCCGATTTGGGTGGCGGTCTGTTAGTTGTTGATCCTCAAACAAACCGAAGTCGATTTTTAGGTGCCGGAACCGGACAGGGCGGCTTATTGACCACTACTATTCGAGCAGTAGCGAAAGATAGAAACGGCGCTATTTGGGTAGGTACAGACCTCGGCCCAACGGTGTTTGATAACCCGGCCAGTGCCTTCGATGCCGCCATAGATGCCCAACCTCCCCTACTCAACCGGCGTCGGTTGCTGGCCAACGAACTTATCACGGCAATAGCTGTCGATGGTGGCAATCGAAAATGGCTTGGAACACGCAATGGCCTTTACCATGTTGCTCCCGATGGGTCTCAGCTTCTGGATACGTTTACGGCCAGTAATAGTCCGCTACCAAATAATACGATTCAGGCGCTGGCCATTGAACCCATCAGCGGTAAGATCTTCATTGAAACCGGCACGCCTGACCAGCCTACCGATTTAGTTTCTTATCGGGGCGCGGCAACGGAACCTGTCGATACACTCAACCATCTAACTATTTTCCCCAACCCTGTCAGACCTGATTTTACGGGTACAGTCGGCATAAACGGTCTGACTAACAACGCAACAGTAAAAATTCTTGACGCGGGTGGTCAATTGGTATACGAAACCCGCTCACAAGGCGGCACAGCTACCTGGGGCCTTCGAGATTATAAGGGACGCATGGCACAAACGGGCATCTACCTGGTGGTGGTCGTTACAGCCGACGGTTCGGAAGGGTTAGCGGGTAAACTGGCGGTAGTACGATAATAAAAATAAATCGAAGTAAGCTATCCCGAATTACAGCTTTATAGCCATACCCAGCTTTATCAACCAAGTCCATTTATAGCCGTTTGTACTCAGGTAATACCAGTATTAAAAGAAGCCTTAAAAGGCTATTTGACGAATCAGGGCATTTTGCCTAATTTTGACCGGTTTTCTGCCATCTCATTCAGGTGCAAAAAAAGGCCGAATGAGTAACCAAAAGCAATCAACGAACTCATTATGAGAGAAATACAATTCCGCGAAGCCCTGCGGGAAGCCATGACGGAAGAAATGCGCCGGGACCCCCTAGTCTATCTGATGGGCGAAGAAGTCGCCGAATACAACGGAGCTTACAAAGTTAGTCAGGGAATGCTGGACGAATTTGGTCCGGAGCGGGTCATTGATACGCCTATTGCCGAGCTTGGTTTCGCCGGTATCGGCGTTGGTTCA
>JANXVQ010000156.1 GCA_025351545.1 Spirosoma sp. | reverse complement strand
CTTAAAATCACGATCTGACTTGGCGAGCGTAGCCGTCCACATAATCCAGTCAGACTTTGTGTACGTTTTTCGGCTGTCTAAAGGGAGTCCGTAAGGTTTCTGTTTCGTCAGGTAATAGGCGATTTCCGTTTGGGGTACTTCCTTGGGAAATACATTGAGTGCCAGTAATTTATCCCAAACCAGGTTGTATTTCTGACTCCAGGTATCTGCCAAATTATCAAACGTCAGGTCATAGTGTATCTTCTCGGAAGCGGTTTTGTCGAGGGAGAGCTGTTGCCATTTGACGGCCATATCCCGTGCGATATTTAAATAGACTTTCGACGTTGCCTTGTCGCCCAATTGAGCCGCCAACTTGCCATAAGCGGCAATGCCCAAAATAGCTTTTACGGACAGATTAGCATTGCGGGCAATATGACCCGCGAAGTCATCGGTACACAATTGATTGGTGGGATCGAAGCCGTCTTTTTTGAGGTATTCGACCCAGGTAGTCAGGGTTTTCCAATGCTGTTTGGCATAATCGGCGTTGCCTTCTGCACCAGCAATGGCACCCGTCAGCAGGAGCATATTGCCAGACTCTTCAACAGGCATATCTTCGCCATAGGTTTGCCCGTTGGCTTGCGGATAGGTGCCAACATCATGTGCGGCAAAGGGTTTTTTCCAGCGGCCACTCTCAGAATATTGAAAAATCGGCTCCATCATTCCTTTCAGTAACGTTGGGTTATAAAGCAGGAATAGCGGAGCCGACGGGTAGGTAATATCCACCGTGCCAATAGACCCGTTCGAGAAGTTTTCTTTCGATAGAAAAAATACTTCGCCTTTTGGTCCAGCCACGATCTTATGTGCTGAAATAGCCTGCCGGTAAGCCAGTACGCATAAATCGGCGTAGTCGTTACCGCCCGCTTTTCGGGCATCTCGGCGGAGCCTGGCGTCAAAAGTTGTGCATTTTTTCTGGAGTTTATCGTAGTCTTTCTCGGCCGTTTGAAGCAACTCAGGCATCGTAGTTTTTTCGTCCCGACGCCACCAGGCGCGTAGATTCTGCTTAAAATACTGCACCGCATACAAATCGTCGTAGGCCAGCATCAGGTGTTTTGAGACCGATTTCGTTACGTTGCTGAAGTCGAGTACAGTAGCAATGGCGACGTCTATTGCGGCCCGTGAGGCTAATTTATTGCCAGTTGCGGGTAATTGCCCATTCATCAAAAAGGCCTGTTTCAATCCATCGGCCATGCCCGCTCCCGTTTGATTGCCAGTCTCCTGAGGCACGGCTAAATAAGCGTATCCCCAGTCGATACGCACATTATCGCCTTTCTTTGCCAGCACAGATTGAGATTCGGTGCCTACCGATTGGTAAACCAGCCCCGATGCCTGACCCGATTTCATCACGACTTCCTGGCCAATAGTATTTGTTGCCAATGTGCCGGATTCGCTCAGAAACGCCTGTACCGAATGAGGCTTGCCATCGCCTGAACGAACATCAAACGTAACATACGTAATGGGTCGGGCGGCAACGTCCAGATCGTCCAGAAGTAGGGGCGACATGAAGTTTACGGACAAATTCACCGGTCCAGCCGTGAACGTGTAGTTGGTTTGGGTTGCCGATACAGTTACACCCGTCTGGGTTGCAGTCGTAACCGACGAGGTCGTAATGGGATTGACGATGCCCACATCGACAAACGAACCGCCCCGCGGGCTCACGCAATGTACGGCCAGTACGTTTTTGCCTTTGCGAAGTGCTTTCTGACCCGCCGACGATAAGGGTAGATAAATATATTCGTTAATGTAATCGGGCTTATCCAGAATCTTGCTGCCGTTTAGGTAAACGACCAGATCGTCGTCGTGATTGATAGACAGCAACAATTTGGTGGGGTCGGCTTTACCATCATACGTAAACTCCCGCCGGATGTAAATGCCATCTGAACGGCCCGCCGTTGCAGTGCCCATCGGCTCGCTGTTTGTCCACTTCGTTTTAGCTTCGGGTGTATCGCCGAACGGCCCGGCTCCAGATTTCCAGGTGCCAGTATTGAAGTCCGGTTTCTCCCAACCCGCATCCGGTTTTGTCATTGTGTACTGGGCCGTGTAGGGCTTCAATTCTGCTGTTGGCAAAATGGCTTCATAGGTAGTGGGTATGGCGCCCAGAAACTGATAGGCTTTTCCATCCACCCGAACAATACCTTCCAGAGATTGAGCCTTGCCGGTCCAGTGGCGTGTGGGCGAATCGGTTAATTTATCGGTCGTGCTCCAGACGCTGAAATAGGGGTCGTGCGTAATGAGCGGATAGGCAGGTGGACGCAGGGTTTGGGCATATAGTCGCCCGAAAAAGCAGGAAAACAGGAGAGTAACTGAAATGTAAAGGGCCGTACTTTTTTGCATTGAGAATGTTGGTTTGCGTATCTAAAAGAAAACATCCACAACATAAACAACATGTCGGCTAACCTTTACTTATCCACATACTGAATTGTACTTACTCACACGTAGAATAGGCTGGCACATAACGAATTTCTTTAGCACTATGAACGAAATGGAAGGGTAGAAGCACACGCTATAATCCTTATTCCAGCCGAACTCTAAATCCTTCAATTTCCTGTTGTTACGTATGAAACGGATACTTATAGCTGTGGCTGTGTTGATGAATGGCTGGACAACAATGTCGTTTGCACAGCAAATTTCCAAGGAAGAATTAATTTTCCTAACGCCCGACTGGAAAGGCGAACGATTCCCCGATGGACGCCCAAAAGTGCCGGATGCAATCCTGAAACGCATGAAACTAGTCACGCAGGAAGAAGCGTGGGCCGTTATGAAAGGCGAAAATTATCGCTATCAATTCACCGGCGACTGGCAAACCATCAACCCGGATAGCGTGCTGGTTGGTCGGGCATTAACGGCTACATTTATGCCCGGACGGCCGGATATACACCGGGTGACGGATGACAAAGGACATACCAAAGATGGTCGCGTAAAGTCGCAGAATGCCTGGCCAATTGATATGCTCGTGAAAGGTGACGTGTATGTGGTTGATCAGTTTGGCATGCACGAAGATGGCCCCACCATTGGCGATAACCTCGGTAATTCTATCTATGCCAAAACGGGCAACGGTATTGTTTATGAAGGCGCGGTTCGGGATGTTGCCGGGTTGAAAGAGATTGGTGGTTTTACATCTTATTTTAGAAGTTATCACCCATCGCACCACAATCCGGAAGGCAACCTGAACACTACGTTGGTTGGTATTAACCGTCCAACCCGCATTGGTAAAGTGATGGTTATGCCGGGCGATGTAGTGCTGGGTCGTGATGGAGGTGTCGCGTTTATTCCGCCCCATCTGGCCGAGAAAGTTGTGAAAACGTCGGAGATTATCCGGTTGCGGGACATGTTCGGGCATCTGCGGTTGCGGGAACAGAAATACACCCCCGGACAGATCGACTCGCGCTGGTCGGATGATATTGAAAAAGACTTCTCACAGTGGCTAAATTCCCATGCTGACAAACTGCCTGTTCCAAGAGAGCAAATTCAGGACTATCTGAAAACCCGTACCTGGTGAGTTTTTTTCATGCTGACGTAGGAAGCATCTTTATCGTGGTGTCGGGTTCTCAAACCCGACACATTCGCGTCAGCAAT
>JANXVQ010000150.1 GCA_025351545.1 Spirosoma sp. | reverse complement strand
AACTGTACAGACTACGTTCCGGCCAATCCGGGCACCGTTGGAAAAACGGATTGTGAATCTAACACTGAAGGATGATTCGGGAAATAGAACTGGAAACCGTACCAATGGAAACCGTACCAATGGATAGCCTAGCCGGAACCTGGGCACCTGGCAATAGGGAACCTAATATGGGGAATAATAAGAGCCCTACCCCACCCTCACAAACCGCACTGAGCCAAAAGGGCACAGACAAATAAAAGCACAAGGGTAGTGGTTTATACAATCAATGCCTGAGAACTAGACAACATTGGCAGAATGACTCGTTCGCTGCCATTCGGTTAGGACAATGCCCACAATCAGCCAGCAGGTGCCTAATAAATAACCGCCCAGTACGTCGCTCAAAAAATGAACGCCTAAATAAATTCGGCTGAACCCAACGACCAAAATCAACCCGGCTGCACTGACCCCCACGAGCCACCGGTGCCGTATCCGACGACGCCCCCGCACCAGCCAGTAACCGAGTAATCCGTAAAGCGTCATGGCCGTAGCCGAATGGCCACTGGGAAATGAATAGCCTGTTTCAGCATAATAAGCAACCTGAGCAGGACGCTGCCGAATGAAGGTTCGTTTGCCGACCTGGACAAATAAGCCGACGCCCGCCATTAAAATCCACAGGATGACTATGTTGCGCCCCTTTTGCTGACGGTACAATACCAGTGAACCAAGTAGCGTCAGACCGATGGTTACATAAGCCGAGCCCAGCCAGGTTAGTGCATAGAGGAGTTGGCTGATCGGTGTACTTCGCTCCTGAAAAAGCCAGTGCGTAAACCCCAGATCCACCTGGACCATTGGTTCGGCATTGACTATATTTTCGGCTATTTCAGAAAGCACCATTACATTGACGATCAGTAATCCGGTCAGCACGGTCAGGGGTAGACCTCGAAAATATTCGGTCGACAATCGTTGGGCCAGCCACCGAACAAGCCCCGGAAAGCGGGTGGCCAATCGACCAAAGCGATGGTGAATATAGTGTTGGAGTTGGTTTGTCGTCATTCGGCAAAGGCTTACATCAGGGCAGGGATAATGGGTACAAACTAACGATGGCATTCTGAAGAGACTTTGAAGATGAACCCGATCCTGGTTCATGAAAAACGGACTCAACCGTTGATAGAGCTGATATTTCAGGACAAATAGAGGGGTAAGTTGACTTATTGAAAGAAGCCGGTCAAATCTGCATAAACTTCAGATTTGCTTCAAAATTGGCTATCACTTTTGTGATCGTGATACCCGGCAGCGATACCGCTAAACGTAACCAACATAAAATGACTCGTCCGCATAGGGGCCTCTGCAATTAACCATACCCACCATACTGCCGCCATAACTGTGAGACATGCCCAAAAGGGCATTCAAATAGCTGTGACTTTTTTTACAAAAAAAGTCAATATTATTTAATTGTAAATATCTTATTATCAAATAGTTAAATTTATGATACTGATCAAGCTAACTTGGAAATAGTCTATAAGTTTGCTGGCGAAAAGGATCGAATTAGTTTCCTCTTCACGCTACAACCTATGGTCTCTTTAATCAAAAAAATGGCTGTTGCTGCCTGCCTGATAGGCGCTGGCCACGTACACGTTACCGCGCAAACTACGCCTGCGTATTCCTTTATTGAGAAAATCAGACTGCCTACGGGTGATGGCAAATGGGATTACCTGAAAATGGATGGCGAACGCGAACGGCTCTTCGTATCGCACTTCGATCGGGTACACGTCATTGACCTGAACACCAATAAAGTCATCGGCGAGATCACGGGCCTGAAAGGAGTTCACGGCATCGGTCTGGCAAAAGACCTGAATAAAGGGTATATCACCAACGGGACGGATAACACCATCACTGTTTTTGATTACACTACGTTCAAGGTGTTGCAAACTATATCCGTTACGGGCAAAAAGGCCGATGCAGTTATGTATGATAAGGGCACGAAGCAGATTTTCGTGTTCAACAATGGGAGCGGTAACGCCGTTGTGATCGATGCAACAACCGACAAAGTCGTTGGAACGGTAGACATGGGTGGCGCACCGGAGTTTGCAGTAGCGAACGAAAAAGGAAGTATCTTCAATAATAACGAAGATACCAACGAGATTTTCGAGATCGATGCGAAGACGTTCAAGGTGAAAAACAAATACTCCGTAGCACCCGGTGGCGTACCGACCGGGCTGACTTTCGATGCGGGCACAAACCGCTTGTTTTCGGTTTGCCGTAAACCGCAGACGCTGGTCGTGATGGACGCTTCGAACGGAAAAGTCGTTCAGACACTGCCGATTGGCGCAGGTGTTGATGCGGTCGTTTACGAGAAAGAACTGAAATTGATCATGACTTCCAATGGGGAAGGTACTGTCACGATTATCCATCAGGATTCGCCCGATAAATATTCTGTCGTTCAAACCCTTACGACGAAACCCGGCCAGAAAACAATGGTGCATCGGGGCACAACGCACCGTATTTACCTAAGCGGTGCCGATTATCAGGCCGACGGTAAAACACCGGCACCCGGCACGTTCGGCGTATACGTTTACGGCCCAAGTCAAAAGCAGTAAGTGGGGCAAGCCTTAAAACCAATTTTTATTTAGCCTTAAATCAAGTCGTCAGTTTGTAGACGTCCTCCCAACTACGTTACTCATGTTGTCTTTCTTTTATAAAGCCTTACAAATGGCTTGTCTGGCCATACTTTGCCCGTTCCCAACTCAGGCTCAGTCTGCAAGACCAGTTATTCCCCGTGTTTTATCCGGCCTCACCTACAGTGAAACGGGGCAGCTGGTGCTAACCCGAAATGGTCAGAAGCTGGTTGATCTGGATAAAAAAGATGCTTATTCATTGACCCAGATGGTGGGTAATCCAGTCGGGAATGAAACCGGTATTCTCCTTGATTTCAGTAAACCGGGCTTCAGTGGAACTGTGGCGTATGGGCCATACAATGAAAAAGCCGAATACCCTGCCGTTGCCTTTCTGCCCCGTACCGTATCCATTCAGGATGGAAAAGCCCTGTTAGACATCAAAGGCGCGGTTACAGGTGCCAACGATTTTTTCAACTTAAGCGAGAAAGGCCAGGGCATTATTGGCTATCGGGTTCTGGACAGTGCCGGACGGATCATCTACGAAGGACGGGTTGCATTCAGCGGGAAAGGGCCTTATACCGTATTGCCTACGGTTATTGAAGGGCCATTTATCAACAACCTGACGCCGACGGGCTGTGTCATTTCGTATGAAACGCAGGTGCCGGTAAAGACGACGATTTCGGTCGGCAATCAGACGTTCAGCGATCCACAGGCAACTACGCACCACGAGATTACGGTTAGTGGTTTACAGCCCGACATGGATTACGTATATACCCTGACGTATGCGACCCGAGTTGATCCGCATCGGTTCCGGACCGCGCCAGTTTCGGGTAGTCGCAAGCCGTTTACATTCGCGTTTGCCTGCTCGAATCGAGGAACGACGGGTGGCGGAGAGCGTGATTTCGGAGGGACGAATTACCAGTCGTCGCGGGCGATCATGGCTGCTGCGTTGCTGAATGGAGCCGTTTTTATGCAGGCAACGGGCGATCTGACTACGGGCGGCAACCCCAGCGAGCAGGGCCATTTGATGGAGTATGCCAACTGGAAACGGGCTTTAGAACCGTTCTGGCACAAGATTCCCGTGTATACCGGCATGGGCGATCACGAAGTCAATTACACCACGTTTGCACCGGACCCGGAAACGAAGAAAAACCCGAAGATCGACCGGTTTCCGTATCAAACCGAATCGGGTGAGGCCACCTTTGCCCGAGCCTTTGTTCACCCGGCCAATGGCCCATCCAGCGAAGATGGAACGGCTTATGATCCTGATCCCAAGCAAATTGATTTTCCTGCCTATCAGGAAAATGTGTACTACTATACCTACGATAACGTAGGAATGATTGTCCTGAACACCGAATACTGGAAATCGCACTATCCGGGCGTTGATGGGTCGCCGGAAGGCTACATCATGGATGCGCAGCTCAAGTGGCTGACAGAAACCATGCAGAAACTGGAGAAAGACCCGGCCATCGACCACATTTTCGTCAATGTGCACAGTGCGGTATTTCCCAATGGCGATCACGTGAACGGTGCCATGTGGTACGAGGGAAATAATGCCGAACGGCCAAAAGTGGCAGGGACTCTGGTGAAAACGGGCATTCTGGAGCGTCGGGATCAACTTCTGGATTTATGTGTCAACAAGAGCAAAAAGTTTCTTGCCTTCCTGTCGGGCGACGAACACAACTTCGCGTTCCTGCACGTAACGCCCGATACGCCGATGTATCCGGAAAGCTACCCGTTGCCGAAACTGAAGTTGAGCCGCTCGTTTTATCACCTCAACAATGGAGGAGGAGGTTCTGCTCCCTACGCGATGCTGGCAACGCCCTGGATGAAGCAGTTTCAATACTTCACCGAGCCACCCGTACTGGCCCTGATCTCCGTGAACGGACCAACGGTCAGTTTAAAAGCATTCAATGCCGAAACGTTTGGAACGATTTGTCGCGACGTAAAACTGCGCTGAACCAAATCCATTGACCATCGATGAGACCGTATTTATCTATGAAATCAATTTTTTACACACTACTGCTTCTACTTGGCTCTATTTCGGGGCAGGCAGCTACGCTGAAAGGCTCCGTAATGGACGCCCGCACCGGCGAACCACTCATCGGCGCGACGGTGAGTCTGGCCAATACCAAATTTGGAGGTACGGTCGGGCTGGATGGTAACTACCTCATCAAAGGGGTTCCTGCCGGGACATACACGTGTATGGTGCAATACATTACGTACCATAAAACCCAGAAAACGATCACGGTTACCAGTGAACCGATGGTTGTTCACAACTTCACCCTTGCCGAAAGCAGCCACGATTTAGCTGAAGTTGTTGTGACGGCATCCGGCGACCGGGGGAGTGACAATAACACCCGTAAAACGGAGCAGCAAGCCGATAATGTCCTGAATATCATCGGTGCTAAAGCCATTTCGCTATTGCCCGATATCACGGTTGCCAACGTATTACAGCGCGTATCAGGCGTGTCCGTAGTGCGGAACGGAACGGGCGACGGGCAGTTTGCGATCATCCGGGGCATGGATCGGCGGTATAACTATACACTGGTCAACGGCATCAAAATTCCCAGTCCGGACAATAAAAACCGCTACGTGCCGATGGATATTTTCCCGGCCGATCTACTCGAACGTCTGGAAGTGGTGAAGGCACTTACCCCCAACATGGAAGGCGATGCGATTGGTGGTTCGATGAACATGATCATGAAGTCGGCTCCCGATTATCTTACGCTGACAACCACCGCATCGGGTGGGTATAGTCAGATTTTCAGCAATCAGCCGTTTCAGGGATTCAGCACAAAAGACATCAACTTCCGCTCCCCGTCGGAGATCATGGGCAGTAACACCGCCTACGCGCAACCGGCGCAGTTTTCGCGCACGTCGCTCAATTATAACAAGGTATCGTTGCCCGTAAACGGGTTGTTTAGTTTGTCCATCGGCAACCGGATTTTCAATCACCGACTGGGCTTTCTGCTGGGTGGCAGCTACCAACACACCTACCGGGGCGGCACCACAACGTTTTTCACTATCAATGGTCAGCCAAGCCCTGACCCTAAGCCCAATACACCCATTTTTACATCGGTCGACAACCGGATAAACGCCAACGAACAAGCCCGCACAGGATTGAACGCCAAGTTCGATTATGCGTTTTCGAGTCGCCACAAACTGAGCTTGTATGGATTATACATGCAACTCGACGACAAGCAGCACCGGACCATTCTGGGTGATCAGCTGACTACCTTCGGTGATATCAGCACCAGCGAGCGATCGGTGTTTCGGCGGCAGAACATTTATAACGCCACCTTGCAGGGCGACCATGTGCTGATGGGTAAGTCAAACGCGCCCAAGCTCAAATTGACCTGGTCGGCGGTGTATTCGCAAGCGAAGAGCCAAACGCCGAGCTGGACTAATTTCGGCGTTACCTACCGGATAGAGCCGGATGTGAATGGTAACCCTATTCGGGGAGCCCAGTTTATAAACCCGGTGAGCTACATCTGGACCCGCAACAGCGATCGCGATCTGACGGGTTACGTCAACCTGACGTATAACCCGCTTCCGAACGCTGAACTATCGGTGGGCGGCCTGTACCGCGACAAAGCCCGCAACAACTACTACAACGATTATAGCTTATCGACGGTATTGCCCGGTGGCAATCGACAAGTCTATACAACTATTAATCAGGCGACTTTGTCGTTTTTTCCTGCTGCGACGGCCTTGTCTGACAGTGCGAATGGAAACAACTATACCGCCAAAGAGCAAGTTGCGGCTGGTTATGTGCAGGGTAAAATTACACTGGCCGAGCGCTGGCAGCTGGTGGGCGGTGTACGGTTTGAAAACACAAACCAGTCCTACCTATCGCAATTGCCGGTTACCTCGACGGGTAAGACCGGAAAGATCAGCTACCTGGATGTCTTGCCGAGTCTGCACCTTAAATACCAGTTGTCGAGCCAGGAAAATATCCGGGTTTCGTACTTTCGGGGTATCAGCCGACCGGGCTATTTCGACCTTGTTCCTGCTAGTTTTCCCGGCGATTACTACACCGAATCGGGCAATCCCTACCTTAAACACACGGTAGCCGATAACATCGATCTGCGCTATGAACTGTTTCCGGGCGGTAGCCAGCAATTGCTGATCGGTGGCTTTTACAAGAACATCAAAGACCCCATTGAGTACGGGTTCAACGTAGTCAGTAATGTCAATACAGTCTATCAGCCACTTAACTTCGGCACAGCCACCAACTTTGGGGCTGAACTGGTGTTTGCCAAATTCTGGCGCGACTGGGGCATAACGGGTAACTACACCTTCACCAAGTCAAGCATCACAACCAGCAAGCGGATTTATGGCCGCGACGCGCAAGGGTCGACCGTCGTAACCGATGGAATGCAAACCCGTCCGTTGCAGGGCCAGTCGGATCATATTGCGAACGTATCGCTGGTCTACAAGAATCAACGAATCAATGTCGACGCGCAACTAGCCTGGGTTTATACGGGCAAACGGATCAATGTTGTATCGCCTTATCTGGGTCTGGATTACTGGCAGCGTGGCACATCGCAGGTTGATTTCTCGACTGAGAAGCGATTTGGGATCAAGCGGGGTTCTTCCTCCCGGTTTTCGGTCTTCGCCAAGTTGACCAACCTGCTTAACAACCCGATCATCTCCGACATTCTTAAGCCCAACTCATTAACCAATCTACCCGATCAACTTCGTACCGACCGGATTCTGGTGCAGAAAGACCTGTTTGGTCAGTCTTACCTGATCGGGTTCCGGTATAAACATTAACCGTTTTATCACTCATTGCTTCTTTA
>JANXVQ010000103.1 GCA_025351545.1 Spirosoma sp. | reverse complement strand
TCCATACTCGTTGGTGTTCAGCGGTCAGCAGGCGTTTACGACCGAGTTGTATGAGCGTGTCTTATCGACTAACCCAAGCGCGGCAGACCGGCTTATAACGGTTGTGGGGAAATTAACACTTCAGGATATAGCAAGTTTGAGCGAACAGGCGCAGGCCGCTTTTACGCTGGATTCGCTTCCCATGCATTTGTGTTGCCTGAGTTGCCCAACGTTGTCATTTCAGAAAAACGGAATGGGTATTCAGTTTTTTCCGATTTCCAGCCAACCAACGCTCGTTTTGCATAATCACCAACTGAGTCGCTCATTAAGGCTTGACCGTCCCGATTTTGAAAGCGACTATGTAACGGCGTTCGATGAAACTGTATTAGATCGCGCTATGCAGTGGTTTCGGGCGATTGATGAGCGCAGCCGGGTTTCCATTTAAGAAAATCAGTGTTGCGCAGATTGCTGGTAGGAATAGTTAATCGCAGCCATTCTGGAGCACTAACTCCGTCAAACCTGACGGTATATTGAATCAATAAAGCAACACGGTCGTTAGGTAAGCATGGAAAAAATTAACGTTGGCATTATTGGCGGAGCAGGCTACACGGGTGGTGAACTGCTGCGTATTCTGATTAATCACCCTTTTGTACATGTGGCATTTACACACAGTAAAAGTCAGGCAGGAAAACCCGTTTGGGCTACCCATACCGACTTGCTGGGCGATACGAACTTGACGTTTTCGGGCGAAGAGACGACGGATTTAGTGGCTCAGGAAGGATTAGACGCTATTTTTTTATGCTCAGGGCATGGCGCATCGGCAACGTTTATGGCCGATCATGACGTCTCCGATAATACTGCCGTTATTGACCTTAGTGCCGATTTTCGGGATGAACACGACGACTTCGTCTACGGCCTCCCCGAATTGAATCGGGAGCGTATTCAGGAAGCGATGCGCATTGCAAATCCTGGTTGTTTTGCCAGCAGCATTCAACTGGCCCTGTTACCCCTGGCAAAAGCCGAAAAACTGACCAGCGATGTACATGTGAGTGCTATTACGGGCAGCACGGGTGCGGGTCAGGCACTGGTGCCGACAACGGGCTTCACCTGGCGGAACAACAATGTGTCAATTTATAAAGCCTTCTCCCATCAGCACTTAACCGAAATTCGTCAGAGTATAACCCAACTCGATCCTGACTTCAAATACGCTATCAACTTTGTTCCGTATCGGGGCGATTTCACACGCGGCATCATGGCGAATGTGTACACGCCGTTTGCCGGAACGCTGGACGAAGCCAAGCAGTTGTATAAAACCTATTACGAAGCTCACCCCTTCACACACGTCAGCGACGCGCCGGTAGACGTGAAGCAAGTGGTGAACACAAACAAATGCCTGCTCCATCTGGAAGTGCATGACGGGCAATTGCTGATTACGAGTGTAATTGACAACTTAACAAAAGGTGCATCGGGCCATGCTGTTCAAAATATGAATCTGGTGTTTGGCTTGCCGGAAGATACCGGCTTGCGCCTGAAAGCCGTAGCGTTTTAAAAAGTAATGCGGCTAGCCGCACTACTTAAATGCTCGAAACTGACCGTTTTATTTTTGATACGTTTTCCGTTGAGGATGCCGCACTTGTACTGCTCAATACGCCTTTATAGCTTGAGTTCATTGGCGACCGGAACGTACAAACGCTTGCTGATGCGCGCCAGTATATTCTGGACGGACCACTGAAAAGTTATGAGAAGTTTGGTTTTAAACACTATGTTGTGAAACTAAAATTCACCGGCATTTCTATTGGTCTGTGCGGATTATTCAAGCGGAAATTGGTAGAGGACATTGATATTGGATTTGGCTTTCTGCCCGATTATGCCGGAAGCGGCTATGGATACGAAGCTGCCTCGGTAGTAATGGCCTATGCAACAGACCAGTTAGAATTAACGCGCATAACAGGCCTTACCACTGCGTCGAACCACAATTCCATTCGTCTCCTTGAAAGGCCGGGCTTGCGTTTCGAAAGGAAAATCCTCTTTAGAGCTGACGGCGGGGGAAGTCTGCTGTCTGGAACGCCAAACCCTGAATTATATCTTTTTCAACGCTTCCTGCCACGTTTTAAATTCGGTTCGGTAGATTTTATGCCGGTCTAAATCGGGCTGGAATGTATTTCCAAACGCAACACGTTCGGCCGCTTCATCCAGCGTTTTCACAGCCCCGGTTGCTTTCATCGTTAGTAGAATGGCGCCCATTGAACCGCTTTCGTTGCTGGCGTTGAGCCGCACGGGAATTCCGGCTATATCGGCCAACATCTGTACCCATAATGTTGATTGCGCAAAGCCACCGTTGGCATGAATGACGCGGGCCGGGCCGGTATGGTGCGTCAGTAACTCGTTAATGCTAAGTAGGTTAAATAATACGCCTTCCAGAGCCGCCCGTGCAAAATGGGCTCGTGTATGTTGCCAGTCTACGTGCAGGTAAGCACCACGAACGGAAGCATCCCATAAGGGTGCCCGTTCGCCCTGAAGATAGGGGAGGAACAACAACCCATCAGAACCGGGAGCGATGGTTGCCGCTTCGGCCAGTACCGCTTCTGTATCCTGCTGAACCAGCTTTTCGCTGACCCATTCCAGCACGTTGCCGCCGTTGTTTGTTGGGCCGCCAACAACGTAATATCCTTCGTCGAGAAAGTAGCAGAACAAGCGGACCTGCTCGTCGCGGAGCGGTTTGCGGACGGTCTGTCGAATGGCTCCGCTGGTGCCGATTGTGAGTGTGGCTGTACCCGGTTTAATAGCACCCGCACCAAGATTGGCCAGGCAACCGTCCGACGCGCCAATCATTAGCGAGATACCCGCTGGCAGACCTGTTCCGGCGGTTTCGGGCCGGGGTTGGTAAGTTCGCTGATAGGTTGTTGGAACGGGCGTCGATAATTGATCAACCCGGACACCGGCAAAGTTCATTGCCAGTTCGCTCCATTCCCGTTTACTTTCGTCAAATAAACCAGTGGCGGTTGCAATTGAATAATCAATCTCAAATTCGCCGGTTAATTTATGCCACAAAAACTCTTTGATCGACCCGAAACGGGCCGTCCGGCGTAGCGAGCGTGGATCATGTTCGCGTAGCCAGGCTAATTTACAAAGCGGAATCATGGGGTGGAGGGGCGTTCCGGTTTTCGCATAAATAGCCTTCCCTAAGTCGGCCTGTGTCGTGCGTAGTGTATTGGCTTGTTCTTCGGCGCGGTTATCGGACCACAGAATAGCATTTCCGAGTGAAGCACCATCGGCAGCCATCGGCAGAAGGCTGTGCATGGCCGTGCAAAAGGCAACGTGTGTAATAACGTGACCTCCGCTGGCGAGTTCGCGATTTATTTCAGCAATGACTTGCACAAATGCTGTCCAAATCTCGGCTGGGTCCTGTTCGGCATAACCGGGTTTGGGGTGTAATGTCGTAACCGGTGCTGATGCATGGGCCAGAATCTGACTCAAGTCCGACGGCATGGCCAGTGCTTTTATATTTGTAGTGCCGACATCGACGCCAACGAAACAATTCATAAGTTAGAGTATAGTTTATTCGCCAAAGCAACGCAAAATTTGGCTTTCCCGGGTATTAATAACGCAAAAACCGGATGCAATTGTAGAAAAGCATCCGGTTTTACTAACTCGATAAAGGCGAACGATTCACTACATTAGGTTGTAAAAAGCAGTAGCATTCTCACCAAAAACCTTTGCCCGAACATCCTCGCCCCAAGCGTCAACATAGTCTTCCACCAAGGTTTTGACTTGCGTATAGTTGGCAGCAACTAAACACACAGGCCAGTCAGATCCAAACATAAGCCGGTCAGGCCCAAATTGTTCGAAGACTACATTCAGATAAGGAAAGAAGTCTTTTTTGCTCCAGTTGTGCCAGTCTGCTTCGGTAACCATACCCGAGAGTTTGCACGAAACATTCTTGTTTTTGGCAATCTCCGTCATGAAATTCGACCAGCGACTAATCTCTTTTTTCTGAATATACGGCTTAGCCAGATGGTCGATTACGAAGTTAACTTCCGGTACGGCACGAACCAGACTCAAAGCCGCTTTGAGTTGAGTTGGATAGATCAGGATATCGTACGTCAAACCAAATTCGGCCAACTGTCGAATGCCTTCTACAACCGTTGGCCGCGCCAGAAAATCGTTGGGTTCAGCCTGTGCTATATGTCGGTAGCCCTTTATTTCTTTATGTTGGGATAAAGACTGTAAGCGCTCCGGTAGCTGCGCTGATTGCAAATCGACCCAACCAACTACACCTTTGATGATGTCATAATTTCGGGCCATGCTCACCAGAAACATCGTTTCATCGTCCGACTGCGATGCCTGAACGGCTATGCATCCATCAATGCCATTTTGTTTCAGAACGGGTTCTAAATCAGCGGGCAAAAAATCACGCTGGATAATAGACATATCGTCTGTAATCCAGCTATCCCGAACAGGATCGAAGTGCCAGAAATGTTGGTGAGCGTCGATTGTCATACGTTACACAAAAGCAACCGCCGTCTGTTTTTGTTCGCCGAGACCCTCGATACCTAATTCCACGACATCGCCGGGTTTGAGATACCAGGGCGGACTCATGCCCAGGCCAACGCCCGCTGGTGTGCCGGTTGAAATAACATCTCCGGGTAGTAACGTCATAAACTGGCTGATGTAGCTTACCAGCGTCGGAACGTCGAAAATCATATCGTCGGTGTTGGAATCCTGCAACCGTTTTCCATTGACACTGAGCCACAAATGAAGATTATTGGGTTCTGGAACATCGTCTTTGGTAACCAGATAGGGTCCCAGCGGAGCAAATGTATCCGCACTTTTACCTTTTACCCATTGGCCGCCACGTTCCAGTTGCCACGCCCGTTCGCTGTAATCGTTGTGCAGCGCATAGCCCGCAATGTAATCCATAGCATCGTCTAACTCGACGTAGCTGGCGCGCTTGCCAATGACGATAGCCAGTTCAACTTCCCAATCCGTTTTTTCGGAACGTTTCGGAATGACCACATTATCGTTGGGTCCGCAAAGTGCCGTTGTTGCTTTGAAGAACAGAATTGGTTCGGCAGGTGATGCGGCCCCGGTTTCGGCTGCGTGTTTGGCGTAGTTCAGGCCCACACAAATGATCTTCGACGGGCGTTTTATGCAGGGGCCAAAACGTTCATCTGCTGCAACTTCCGGGCAGGTGTGCGCATGGGCCGTAAGCCAATGAGTTAGTCGTTCGGGGCCATTACTGGCGAAAAACGATTCGTCGTAATCTTCACCAAAGTGGGTTACGTCAATATGTTGGCCGGTGGGTAATACGACACCAGGATGTTCGTGGTCGGGCGAGCCGAAGCGGAAGAGTTTCATGCAGAAAAGAGATTCTTTAAACGAAAAGCAGACTAGGGCGCAAGTTTAACCATTATGGCGAAAATGTAGCTTCTTTCCTTAAAATGAGTGTTGTTAATAAAAATTTGATTCTAAGATACTTAAGGATTTACAATAGTGCTACCTTGCTTCTATATTGTCTTTGTATCTCGTCCCAAATATGAAAAGTTTTATCTTGCTGATTTTTGGACTTCTGTTGGCAAGTTCCTTAGCCTTTGCACAATCGGCGACGCCATTGGCTGCTAATGGCCAGCTCAAAGTAGTTGGTAATCAGCTCAGCAATGAAGCTGGTAAAGCTATTCAGCTTCGAGGAGTAAGCACGCATGGTTTACGAGAAAAGAGCGGGAAAGCCCCCGGCTTTAGTCGGGGGATGAAAGCGAAGCCGTCAAGCTAAGGTAAGTAAACATTTTTCTTGCTTAATATCCTGATTTTCAGTATATTTACCTAATGAATTTAACCACGTATCAATACCG
>JANXVQ010000048.1 GCA_025351545.1 Spirosoma sp. | reverse complement strand
TAAACATTTGTTCCGTCTTATATAACTCAGCCAACTGTGCTGGCGAAATAACTTTCAGGAACCGACTCATATATTCCTCATCAAGATCGGCAAGTTTCTGTTTGGTTGCATTAACCTCCCGCAAGCCGTTTACCAATTGCTCATCGTTGAGACTAGTATGGGACGGTGCATTATTTAATTGCCTCACCCGTCGGTTCAATTCCTGCTTCTTCGCGTTATATTCATTATAAATTGCCCAGAACTGCGGAGCCTGATCGGTTGTTAGGTTTAGTCGGTTGGTAATCAAACCAATCTTGGCCGATTCAATTTTCTGACGTCCGTTGACATCATTCTGCGCGTTGACGAGTTGAGTCGTCAGTGTCAGGGCAATCATCCAGCCAATCCATACGTGTTTCATTGCGGTAAAGTTAACCATGCTAAAAAATCAGGAGTCGAGATTTGGACTATCTGCAAAATTCTCGTCCTTAATATGTTGCTGAATGTCGATGGGTTGCACGTTCATGTACTGAATGGCTGTCGTATCATTCCCCAATGACGAGTGAAGTTGTTGGCTGTCAGCTAGTTCGTCGGCATTAATACCTTGCTCATCGAGGTAAGCTGTAATGATTTCATTACTAACACCAGCCAGTGCCTCTCTTGGCAATGATTCCTGTCGCTGAGGTAATGTCTGCCACACCAGTACCGCAATTAAACTGACTCCGGCCAGCGATGCAGCCGTACGTTGCCATGACCAGCTAATGCTGAATGCGGGTTTATGTTTGTAATTTACACGCGCCTGTACCCGAGAGGGCAGCGTATCGAAATAGCCATCCGGTGCCACAAACGGATGTTGCCGCATCGAATGTTCAGGTGGTAATTCGTCAAGCCGAAAATTGTTTTCCTCGTTCATGGTAAGTGGTGTGTATATCACACGATTCTGTCTCTGTAATTAGCATTTGACAGTGCCGGGCGGCTGTGGTTTAATCGGTTGTATCAGTTTTAGTTATATAATCCTCTATTTTCTTGACCGCCAAATGATATGACGCTTTCAACGCGCCAACGGATGTACCGGTAATGTTCGAAATTTCTTCGTATTTCATATCATCGAAGTATTTCATATTGAATACCAGCCGCTGTTTGTCGGGCAATTTCAATAGTGCCTTCTGCAACTTTATCTGTACGTCTTCGCCACTCGGATCGTTGCCTGATGTAACATACGCAGAATTACTTTCCAGCTTTTCCATTAACTCGCCTTCCACATCGCCAATAGGCAGAAAAAACCGTCGGCGTTTCTTGTTCAGGAAGTTCAGGCATTCGTTGGTAGCAATGCGGTACACCCAAGTATATAACTGACTATCACCCCGAAACTGTTCCAGGCTGTTCCATACTTTTATGAACGTTTCCTGCACCAGATCGTCGGTATCGTCATGATCGATGACCATCTTACGGATATGCCAATAAATTTTCTGCTGGTACTTGCGTACCAGCAGATTAAAGGCATAATTCCGGCTCGACGGGTCGCGGTATTTGGCGAGGATTTCTTCGTCAGTCATTCGTTATTGGTAAAGGCGCAATACCTTGCCGGTCCGCCGGTGCGGTCTCCTTCGCGTCAGCTCTACTGTTTTCTTGCCATTACTTTCTTCACCTGCTCAACAATCTTGTCGGCAGTGAGGCCATATTTTTGCATCAACTGGTCGGGTGTTGCACTCTCTCCGAAGGTGTCATGAACGCCTACATATTCGAGTGGGGCTGGGTAGAAGCGGGCCAGAACCTGCGCCACACTGTCACCTAAACCACCGTTTATCATATGCTCTTCGGCCGCCACCGCGCAACCCGTTTTCTTGATCGACGCCAGAATGGCCTCTTCATCTAACGGTTTAATGGTGTGAATGTTGATAATATCCGCTTCAATTCCTTGTTCGGATAGAATTTCGCCCGCTTTTATGGCTTCCCAAACGAGGTGACCTGTGCAGAAAATCGACACATCTTTGCCTTCGTTAACAGTCCACGCCTTACCAATCTCGAATTTCTGATCGGTAGGGTAAAATACAGGAATCACTGGCCGACCGAAGCGCAGATAAACCGGCCCAACATGGTCGGCAATGGCGAGGGTAGCGGCTTTTGTCTGGTTATAATCACAAGGATTAATGACTGTCATGTTAGGCAGCATTTTCATCATGCCCAAATCTTCCAGAATCTGGTGGGTAGCACCATCTTCGCCGAGCGTTAAGCCTGCGTGGGATGCACATATTTTAACGTTCTTATTCGAATAAGCCACCGACTGGCGAATTTGATCATAAACCCGGCCAGTAGCGAAATTGGCGAATGTTGTTGCGAATGGAATATGACCACCGATAGTCAACCCTGCCGATACGCCAATCATGTTTGCTTCGGCAATACCGCACTGAACGAACCGTTCCGGATTATCTTTAAT
>JANXVQ010000036.1 GCA_025351545.1 Spirosoma sp. | reverse complement strand
GGCTGGATTCTGGCAGGCTCATCCCCGCTTAACAGCCGCGCAGGTGACCCAGGCATTACGTCGATCGGGAAGCCAGTTTGGCAGCCCCAACGATCAGCTGGGCTACGGCATCCCGAATTTTGAGCGGGCATCGGTCCTTGCCGACTCTTTTGGCAAACTACTGGTTTATCCGAATCCATTCAGCGATGCCGAGTTACTGGGTGTTCAGTGGGGCGAAATCGAAGCAAACGTACCCCTCGACGCGATACTAACGAATATTGCCGGACGTATTCTGTGGCAGAATCGGTATACCTCATCAGGATTAGCCGCATTCACCTTACCGAACCTGAATTTATCGGCAGGGCTGTATTTTATGACACTCATATCGGGTGATAAAAAGCGTACGGTGAAGTTGATAAAACAATAAGTAGTGGTTAGTGATTTATCTGCCATTAAAAGCAGATTATTTACCTAAACACCGGCGTTTACGGCTACCCAAAAGATAGCTATTGCCGCTGTCAACCGCTTTATGGAGCAGGAAACGTCTATTCAGGAAGTTATCTTTGTGTGTTTTGATGCCGAGAATTTTACACTCTATGAGCAGAAAATCAAAACGGTCCCGCGTTGAAAGCAAACAAATCGGGGCGGTTATAATGGCCGATCACGTCGAAATCAAGCTTGCTTTTCAGCACTTCATCTAAGTCCAAATCAGCAATCAGCACGCCTTCCTCATCCCACAGAGGACCAGCAATAAACTCGCCCTGTGGAGAAACAATAGCACTGCCACCCCGACTCAATATGGTTTCGTCATCGTCCAGAAATTCCTGATAAGCGTCGGGATAATCAGTTCGGGTAAAGAATTGATTACAGCCCAATACATAGCAACGCCCCTCACAGGCAATGTGTTGGAGGGTGGCGGGCCAACTAGCGCGGGCATCGGCCGTTGGGGCCAGATACAGTTGAGGGGCTTGCTGATAAATCCGCATGCGAGCCAACGGCATGTAGTTTTCCCAACAAATCAATCCACCCATTCGGCCAATGGTGGTATCGAACGTTTTCATGGAATCCTTTCCCGTTCCTTCCGCCCAAATTAACCGTTCAACGCCCGTTGGCTTAATTTTTTGATGTTTCCCCAGATAGCCATCCGTTGGCGATAGATAAATCAGGGTGCAATACAAACTGCCATTTAACACGTCCCGTTCTGTTACACCGATTGCCAGATAGACCCCATTTTCGCGAGCAATTTGCTCCAGTCGGCTCAACTCAGGTCCGGGAATTTGCAGACTGTTTTGCCAGTACGTTTTGTATAGTTCACGCCCGGCATCTGTCCGTAAACCAACTGATGCCCCAAATGTAAATTTTCGAGGATAACCGGGAATAAATGATTCGGGAAAAAGCAGGAGTTGACAACCTTTTTTGGCGTAATCAATAACCAAAGACTCAAGCTTGTCAATTGTTTTATTGATGTCGAAAAATACCGGCGTCGCCTGAACTACTCCTACTTTAACCTGCATAGCTTATCTAGTTACTTTATCTTCCCGGAAATTGGTTTTCTTATTGACCAGACGCTTTAACATAAAGTTCACATTACGTCTGCTTCCTTTGACAAATGAATTTTACGTGGCTTGGGCGAAATAAAAATAGAGAGCCAGGTCCGGCGAGCCAGTCGAAAGAAATAAGGCGTTAACAGAATTAGAGTAGGCACTAATCCGATGAGATAATAATCAAGATCGACCTGCAACCACTGCACGAAGATGAAGAATGTGAGCAGGGTATAAACAGTATAAAACGCATAGCTTACAAACATCGAAGCCCAATAAAACCCCGGTTCAGGCATGAAGTTTTCACCACAATGGGGGCAGTGGTCATGCATTTTATCAAAATCACGACTAAACGCGCTGTTGCGAACAAAGAAATCGCCTTCCTGACAACGAGGGCATTTATTAAATAGAATGCTGTGTAAACGGCTATTGGTTGACATGACTGTATAGTTTTTTTTACGGTAATGCTTTTCGATTAATCGCTGTAAATCAAAAAGTTTTACGCTACAAAGATACTTAGTGAGTAGCCGCCCTGAAAAGACAAATTAAATCATTTATGGTACAGATCAACGATATATCCCTACGTTCAGATGAACGCTAAAGCGTAAAAATACACTGGACCAACTGATGTATCAGTTGGTCCAGTACTAATTAGTTAAGGTGTTTAGTTGCCGGTGGTCGTAGTATCACCTTTGCTTTTCCTAACGTAGTACTCATCTACTCAAGTAGATGACTTTGGCTGACTTACCCGCTGAATCTTATAGTTCCGGTCGGCCAAATTTTCCGACGGCGTGTGATCAACCGCAACGCCCCCTACCGGCGGCCTGTTGGGCATTTGATTTTTGTAGTTTGCCAACCGGGCGTCGCTCGGTGCAGGTTGCCGAACAGAAACACCCGCTTTACTTTCTGAACGACGGGCCGCAGCAGCCATGTTAGGATGCTTG
Source organism: Spirosoma sp. (assembly GCA_025351545.1). Classification (GTDB taxonomy): domain Bacteria; phylum Bacteroidota; class Bacteroidia; order Cytophagales; family Spirosomataceae; genus Spirosoma. Next base: position 7,130 of record JANXVQ010000036.1, on the reverse strand, counting down.
TAGTTATGCGTCGAATACATCGGATTATTCAATGGCTTACGTACCCCATTATCCTGAGCGAAAGCTTGCTCTGATATCGCTATAAAGCTGATGCCAGTAAGCAAAAAAGCTACAATTTTCATGGCTATTTCTGTGGTTTTGTTATCTAACAAATCTATCGTCTGTCAGATTAAAAAACAATTAAAATAGCTACTATGTTCTTAGTTAGAGCCTATTTTTCGCTTCATTCTAAAAATTGACTCTGAATTTACATAATCATCCATCATTTCTAACGAAAACCATCGAATATTCTTAATTTCATCAGAAAAGCCAAATGACTCATTTGGGTCTGCTTCGAGCAAAAAACGTATGTCGTAATGAAGATGCGCCGGCACCTCTTCACGCGCTGGAATTCTATGAACATCTACATCGAAAATACGACTGGCAACGAGTTGTAAAGAGGTTAAACCTGTTTCTTCCCGGGCCTCACGCAAGGCCACAGCCGCCACATCGGGATCGCCATCTGCATGACCACCGGGCTGCAGCCATCGGTCGAGTTTTCGGTGATGAATGAGGAGAACTTGCTGGCGGTCGGGGCTAACAACCCAGGCTGATCCGGTAACGTGCCCAATGAGTAACGATCGGTTAAAGCAGTCGGCATTTTCTCTAACAAACTCAATGGTAGCTTGGGTCATAGCCTGCTCCGTAGCGTCGGCGGGTGCGTGCTGTTGCAGCAACGATAGCAATGGTTCGCGGTGCATAAGTTGGGTTTCTGACTAAAAAACCGCAATTTGGTGCTGATTTCCCAAAAGTCTATAGACAATCATGCACAAAATTTCGCTCACAGCCGCTACTATTTGTTTAGTTGCCCAGTTGTCCACCGCCCAAATCAAACTGCCTTCGCCCAGCCCTGGCGCATCCGTCGTGCAAACTGTCGGCACTACCGACCTGACTGTAACCTACTCACGACCAAGCTTGAAAGGTCGCACACCCTTTACCGGTTCTTTTGTTCCAGTTGGTAAAGTATGGCGTACAGGAGCCAATGGCGCAACGCTGTTTACAACGTCAACTAACTTGATGGTGAACGGAAAATCGCTGCCCGCCGGAAGCTATGCAATCATGTCGATTCCGGCCGCTGAAAGTTTCACGCTGATCTTTAACAAAGACAAAGCCGTTACAGAAGCATCGTATAAGCAGACAGAAGACGTACTGCGGGTAGATCTAAAACCGGCAGAAAACAGCGAAAAAATTGAAACCTTCACCATTGGCTTTAGCGACCTGACAGACAGCACGGCCAAAATGAATTTCATGTGGGGTAATGCCAAAGCCTCGGCCGATTTAAGCGTGGATGTTAACGCTAATTCAGCGGCTAACGTCGACAAAGCCGTTGCCGAAAAGCCTGAAGATGCTGCCGTTTTGCAGGCAGCAGCCAGCTATAACGTATCGAAAGGCCGTAATCTGGAGCAATCACTAATCTGGATCGACAAGTCGATTGCCATGAAAGAAAACTTCCGTAACCTGTATGTGAAGTCGCAGATTCTGGCCAAGATGGGCAAGTTTACCGATGCTGTTCCGGTGGCTCAAAAGTCGTTGGCCCTGGGTCAATCGTCAAACGATCCAATATTCCCATTTTTCAAGGATGGTATTGAGAAAAGCCTTGCAGACTATACAACCAAATTACCGGTTGTGCCTGTTCTGAAAGGTAAGGGAAAGAAAAAGGCATAACCAGATAAGTTGCCTTTCGGCTAAAATCCCACGCCGGATTTCGGCAAATCTATAAATTATTGCTTTGCAAAAACACCAGCGTGCAAATGGGGGCCAAGAAGTCCTCGTTTGCACGCTGGTGTTTTTTTCTTTACAAGACACGGTTTGGTTGAGTGATTATGCTTGCCCCTTCAACATCCATCTCAATATTGTCGCCCAACTGAACTTGCGGGGCCGCCATATAGTCCATTTTCAGTTGTATAATCAACTGTGGACTAAGCTATTACAGACTTCCTATAAAACCAAATGAATGTAACGACAAGGCGTATTGCACGCCAACTATTCGAAAAAACCCGTTGTATTTAACGGGGTATAATTCGCTGTAATATCCAGGCAATGCCCACCACCAGCAGACAACCAATGGCGTTTAGCCAAAGAAAGGCCGTTAGGTCCAGATACCAACTGACAATGACCAACACTTCGGAGATAATAGCGGCCCAGAACGTAGCCCGGCCACCAATTGATTTGACGTAAAACGCCACCACAAATACGCCCAGAATGACGCCGTAAAACAGCGATCCCAGAATATTGACGGCCTCAATCATGCTACCTAAACGATTGGCGAATTGCGCTACTACAATGCAAAATGCGCCCCAGCCTACAGTGGCCCAACGCGAAATATTCAAATAATGTGCATCGTCGGAATCGCTCTTTATCAGTCGTTTATAAATATCTACTACCGTTGTTGACGCCAGTGAATTGTAGGCAGAAGCGATAGAACCCATCGACGCGCTAAAAATTACGGCAATGAGCAATCCTATCAATCCGTGCGGCAGGTAGTCGAGCACAAAACGTAGAAAAACATAGTTGACATCGTTGGTGTCAGCCGATGGATTGTTTTTCTGGATGAGTTTCGTAACATCCGTTTTAACCAGCTTTAGGGCATCGTCTGTTTCGCGGAGTATTATTGCGGCTGCATCCTGTCCTGCTTCGTTATCGGCGTGCAACGCCACCTCCATATCCGTAACGGCCCGCTGACGCTGCGTTGTCAGGTTTTGATGCTTGATCTCGGCGAGTTGATAGGCCCCGGCATACTGACTTTTTTTAAGTTTATCGGTTTCCTGCTTATTAAAAAAGGTTGGAGATGGATTGTACTGATAAAACACAAATACTAAAACGCCCACCAGCAGAATCAGAAACTGCATCGGCACCTTCAGTAAACCATTCATTAATAAACCCAACCGGCTTTGGCCAATAGACTGACCGGTTAGATATCTGCCTACCTGCGATTGATCGGTTCCGAAGTATGAAAGTTGAAGAAAGAATCCACCAATCAACCCCGACCAGAGGTTGTAGCGGCTGCTCGGGTCAAATTTCAAATCAATTAAGTTCATGCGCCCGGCTTTGCCCGCTACATGTAGCGCATCGACGAAGCTAACGCTTTCGGGCAGCATTTTAACCGTTAGATACCCAGCCAGCGCCATCGCAAACGTAACAACAGCCATTTGCTGAAGGTGTGTATAAGATATGGCTTTTGTGCCGCCCGTTACGGTATAAATAAGCACCATGCCGCCCATGAGCAGATTAGTCCAGTATATATTCCAGCCCAAAATCGTGGAGAGAATAATAGATGGGGCATAAATCGATAAACCTGTCGAGAGGCCACGCTGGAGCAAAAACAACCCCGACGTAAGCGTCCGAACGCGCACGTCAAACCGACTTTCCAGAAATTCGTAAGCGGTGTAAATCTTTAGTTTATGAAAAATCGGGACGAACGTAACCGACAAAACAACCATTGCCAGCGGCAACCCAAAATAAAATTGGACAAACCGCATTCCATCCGTAAATCCTTGCCCCGGTGCCGACAAAAACGTGACCGCGCTGGCTTGCGTAGCCATTACAGACAAGCCCACATGATACCAGGGCAATGACCGACCGGCCAGCAGATAGTCGTCCATACTCTGGCTACCCCGGCTTCGTATAAGGCCATAGGCCATGATACCCACTAACGTCAGGACCAGTACACTCCAATCAATAACGCTCATGATAACCAGTGCATTAACCCGTAGAAAAACAGAATTTCAGCAACTAAGCTACCAATAACAATCGCGTAGAGTTGCGTCCACGTACGAGCAAAAGGTGGTAAATCGGTAGGGTTTTCGGGCATAAAGGCATGTCTTATCTGACTATAACGGCGAAAATAACGGATTTCGGCGTTATAGTCAGATTATCCAATCAGAACAAATTACTTCCCAACTCTCAAATGGCAACTACCACAGGGAATTAACGTAATTTGGATAGCAATATGTAGGCCAGAAAATCAAAATAAAACAAGACAAAGCGTTTTATGGCCTGGTTTATTGGGGAGCTACTTACGGCCAATAATCAGGTTGTAGGCAATATAGGGAGAGAAATAGGCGCGCGTTTCGACTTGGGGAAGCGAGCTGGGATAGGGAGAATAATAGAACGAATAATAAGGGCGCACCGATGCCAATGCACCTAAATCGAAGGCATGCCGTCGGCGGTTTAAACGCAGCGCAACAGATAATTCAGCGCTGGTGCCGCCATAATAGGAATAGGAGTTCAGATAAAAGGTATTATCACTCAGAAACGTCAGGTTACGCGCAATTTTATGCATAACCCCTACCGATACGAAAGGGATCTTCAGGACGGGACTATTGGTCGAATAAACCCGCATACCATACCCAAGGGTGGCATTCCGCTGGCTGTCCCCAAACGACATTAGTCCCTGTATTATCAGATTTTCGTTAAGGCCAAAGAAGTACCCTTTCTGACGAGGCTGATAAACAGCATTGATTCCAACCCGAAACTGTTCGCCAATTGGGAACGTCAATTTACTATTGAACCGAATAGTTGCCCCTAGCACCGTTTCTCGGGGATTATTTTCTGGATAATAACTGCCGAAAAATGGGTTGAGGTTCACGCCAATGCTCCAGTTACGCGTGATGCCGTACTGAAATTCATTGAGTAACAGGAATGTGTTTCGGTAATAAAGCCGACCTTTTTCGGGATTATAGGCCGTTTGCCCCGTTAGTAACCAAGGCGAAAAGCGATTTGGAAACGTACGATTTCCCGGTGCCACGGGTATGGTCGAGTCAACGTCTGCCTTCGCTTGTACAGTATCGACCCGGACAAGTAATTCCGGCTCAAAATAGGTCAGTTGTCCGTTGGTTTTCTGCACAGTAATCATCGTGCTGTCGCGACGAATAAATTTCCCCGCCACCTGCAAACCGTCTTTCAACACAAAAATAGTGGCCGGTATATTGCCTGAACGGACTGACTCGTCCGGGCGAGTCGACGAGATTGTAACAACCTGATCAGCTTCAATGAACGTCATATCACCGGCCCGTTTCTTAACCGTAATAATTGAACTATCCTGCCGAATTATCTGGCCCCTCACCACCGATCCATCGCGCATGAGCAGGTAAGAATGCTTTCGTCTGGTATCTTCCGGGGTAATTTTTATCTGTTGTGCCCACACAATGACCGGACTGAGCAGGAGAAAAAGAAGAACTGTTTTCATGGTTGACGGTGTTAGAATCTAAGAAGTAACATCGATATTTTCATTATGCAAACGGTGACAAACCGGCAATTATTTTTCCAGCATATAGCCCAGACCTCCGATTTCCCGTTAGGGTTGGAAATTGAGCGTGCCGAAGGCATATATCTTTTCGGACAGGGAAATCAGCGGCCTTACATGGACCTGATTTCGGGTATTGGTGTGAGTAATATCGGGCATCGGCACCCGCGCGTTCTGGAAGCCATTCAACAGCAACTGGATAAGTATCTGCACCTGATGGTCTACGGCGAATATGTGCAAACACCCCAAACGCAACTGGCTCATGCACTAGCCGAAACGCTTCCGTCCAGCCTGAACACTGTTTATTTTACCAACTCGGGCACCGAAGCCGTAGAAGGAGCAATGAAACTGGCGAAACGCTATACGGGCCGTTCAGAAATTATCAGTTGCTTCAATGCCTATCATGGCTCAACGCAGGGCGCTTTATCGCTCTCGGGCGATGAGAATTTCAAACGAAATTACCGCCCTCTCCTACCCGACATCCGGCACATTCGACCCAGAAATTGGGCTGATATTGAGCTGATTACCAGCAGAACAGCCGCCGTTTTTATGGAAGTCGTTGCGGGCGAAGCGGGCGTTCGTGTCCCCGATGCGGCTTATTTGCAGACTGTCCGCCAACGCTGTACCGATACGGGCACGCTTCTGGTTTTCGATGAGATTCAGACGGGCTTTGGCCGGACAGGAACGTTCTGGGCATTTGAGGATTTTGGTCCGGTGGTACCAGATATTATCCTGTGTGCTAAAGGCATGGGGGGCGGCATGCCCATCGGTGCGTTTATTAGCTCGGCGGAGATCATGAGCGTATTCAGGAATAACCCCATTTTGGGCCACATAACCACTTTTGGCGGGCATCCGGTTTCGTGTGCGGCCTCGCTGGCAACATTGCAGGTAATTCAGGAACACAAACTCTATGAACAGGCCGAAGCCAAAGGCCAATTGTTCAGGCAGTTACTAAAACATCCGGCCATTCGCGAAGTGCGTGGCAAGGGGTTGATGCTGGCCGTTGAATTTGATTCATTTGAGGTACTCAAGCCGGTTATTGATAGGGCAATTGAGCAGGGCGTTATCACCGACTGGTTTCTATTCTGCGACAATTCGATGCGTATTGCCCCGCCCCTGATTATTACCGAAGAACAAATCCGGGAAGCCTGCGCGGTGATTCTAAACTCTATTAACGCCTAAGGCTTCCCCGTAACAAAGGCCGAGGCTGCTGCTTAACAGTAAAAAAGTTGTTAAGCAGCAGCCTCGGCCTTTGAGGATTTTCATTTTGGCATTGGCTTTTAATAGCCCGTGAATTAACGTTTACGGAAATAGAACCGATAGCGTTCCAAGCAGCAGGGCTATTCCAAAAATAATCAGCAGGCCAATCAGCACGGTTCGAAGCAGGCTCCCCGATTTTTTGGGTGTTTGGTTCATCATAATAACTAGGCTTTTTTCGATTGGTGAAAAGCGATGATTGAGGCTTTGATAAGCGCCATCCCATCCACCGAAAAATCAGTTCGATAAATTCGCTCAAAAACAGCCGCCTTCTGCTCGCCAACAGACCAATCGGGATATTGGAAATGGATTGATTCCTCAACCATACGTTGACCAATATCTGTCATGTCCAATCCTATGTCAACGTAATCAATCTCAGTATTCATCATAATAAAGTCAGCGTGTGTCTGCCTCTAATGTAACCGTATGAATCGGCACCCTGGCAAAATGTTTTTTACTGGACACCAATTCATCGAAACAACTCCTCTATAACGCCTTATAAAGGAATATTTCCGTGTTTTTTCTTAGGCATTGTTGCTACTTTATTTTCCAGCATTTTGAACGCCCGGATGAGTTTCTGGCGGGTTTG
>JANXVQ010000009.1 GCA_025351545.1 Spirosoma sp. | reverse complement strand
AGAACGCAAACCGGGGTACACACGTATGCCCGAATCACGGGCTTCATTGCTACTATGCGCAAGCAGAAGTGTAACGTCGTTGAGCAATTAGCCAACGTGCTTACAGGCCGTTTCCAGTGGACCACCTAAACAGTTACCCTTTTACAAGAAAACCTTTAACAATTTACCCAGTAATGACAATCTCATATTTCACCAAAAGTCCGGGTAAGTTGTGCAAAGAGAAGCGGGCTTTTTTTACTTTATTTTCGTCAGGATTTAATTCCAGATTGTAAGAACTGGAGAAATCCACTTGCGTCAAATTGTTATCCTCGAACTTGGCAAACTCCAGGTTACAATTTTTAAATACAGCGCCAGCAAGGTCATTTTTTATAAAATGCGCTTCTTTAATCGAGCAGTCAATAAAATTAACTTTCTTCAACTTACAGTTAAGGAAAACTGTATAATCAAGCTGACATTCCTGAAAATCGACGTGAAAACCAAACGCATTACATTTGCCAAAATCGACGTGGGCAAGTTTGCAATTCAAAAAGCTAACGTCGTATAGTTTCGTATTGCCCAGGTCAACATACGTCAGATTACAATCGTCAAAACGGCAATTGATAAAGTTTGAACTAGTAAACGAAATTCGTGTCAAATCCAGCTTCTTAAATGTACATTTTTCAAATTCCTGATTAGTCCATTGATCAGGCACTTTATCAGATTGGTCAAAGACCTGGTTGTAATATTCCATTCGTAATTTTTTGAGCTAGTGGCTAATGACAGGGCTTTCTTATAAAAAATAACTAGCCAATAAGTAGCATGGTGCCGTGCGTGCTGTCAGCGGGGCCGCCCGCACGGTTCTTAAATCTGACAGGTTAGGTTTCTTAAAACCTATTGACGCGAGATTTATAAGAAACCCGCTGTGCTGTCGGGTTCTCAAACCCGACAGCACAGCGGGCTAGTGGCTAATAATTGTCAAATACATCCGCCACCAGCAATTATTTATACAGCTATCGGCGCTTTGATAGCCGGGTGGGGGTTGTAGTTTTCAAGCGTAAAGTCGTCGTATGTAAAGTCAAATACCGAGCGCACATCCGGATTCAGGCGCATGGTTGGCAAAGGGCGAAACTCGCGGGAAAGCTGCGTCTCAACTTGCTCTAAGTGGTTCAGATACAAGTGAGTATCACCTCCTGTCCAGATAAACTCGTGAGCGGTATAACCGCATTCCTGCGCAATCATCATGGTCAGGAGCGCATAGCTGGCAATATTAAAGGGTACGCCCAAAAAAACGTCTGCACTGCGCTGGTAAAGCTGACACGATAACTTCCCATCGGCAACGTAAAATTGCATCAGTAAGTGGCAGGGCGGCAGGGCCATAGTAGGAACATCGGCGGGATTCCAGGCCGAAATAATAATCCGGCGCGAGTCGGGCGTGTTTTTGAGTTGGCGCAAAACATCCGTCAATTGGTCAATAATTTGTCCGTCTGGTGTGGCCCAACTGCGCCATTGTTTGCCATATACCGGCCCTAAATCACCGTTTTCATCGGCCCACTCGTTCCAGATAGAAACCCCATTGTCTTTCAGATACTTAATATTCGTATCGCCCTTAATAAACCACAATAATTCGTGGATTATGGACTTCGTATGTACTTTTTTGGTAGTCAGTAACGGAAACCCATCTTGCAGATTGAAGCGTATCTGATAACCAAATATGCTAATGGTTCCAGTGCCTGTGCGGTCGGTTTTGCGCGTGCCGTTCTGAAGAATGTGGCGGAGTAAATCGTGATATTGTTGCATTGGGAGGTCATTACCGAACCGTTGTTGTGGCCGGTAGTCAAAAGTCGGTAGTCCTGACCAATAAGTCAAAAAGAAAGCCCGAATTCTGTTACCAGAATTCGGGCCGACTCGCTAAAATTAATTACGCCTGAGCTTTCTTCATGCAACAGGCATGGCCGCTTCCTTTTTCGCATGACGCGGATTTGGCTTTTTTCACTTTCTTTTCTTTGCGAACTTCGCCAGCAAATGAAATTGTTGTCAGGGTGGTCAGCAGAGCCAGACCGAGCAGGGCTTTCTTCATGGCAGATGTCACTGTTAAGGTTCTTATCGCATTAACGCGCTTCGACGTAATTTATGCAAAAACTGCGCCATCTCGCTGGTTGAAAACCTATTCGTTTTGAAAATCACACAGGATTAGTCCTGAATATCAAACGAATACGTGATATCGGTCGATGGGCGAAATTGCGCTGTTGCCGAACAGTATTTATCCATCGAGAGGTCAATAGCCCGCTTTACCTTGGCATTATCCAATTTCCCCTTAAGCAGATATGTGATATGAATTTTCTTAAAAGGTGCTGGAACAGCTCCCTTCTCGCGCAAGCCATCAACTTTCATACGAAAATCGTCTATCACCTGCTTCTGTTTTTGCAGAATTAATATCACGTCGATAGCCGAGCAGCCCGCCAGACCCATCAGTAACATTTCCATCGGACGCGCTCCTGCGTTGTGGCCACCAATATCGGTTGCTCCATCAATATGCTGGGTCACACCCGATGTACCAAGTGCTTCAAAATGAAAAGCATTGTCGACGCGCACCAGTTCGACTTGCATTGTATTAAACTCCTGAATAGTGTCAACTGGTTGTGAATCAAGCATTATCTTTTTGCGTTTATTGGAAAGAGTTTGTATTTTCGGCGGGCCGACGGTTACGCGGTCCCACTGTTCAACCAAAGAAAATCATGTCCGAGAAATTCACCGATGATCTTTTCGACCTTAAAAACGACCGGCGGCTGAGTATCTACCTGTATCGAACGGGCTTTGCTGCCTGGCTTCTTTACATCTTGTCGGGAGCACGGTTTATGCAGTCATTGCGTATCTATCGAACAGATTTCGGGGTATTCTCGTTCTTTTTGATGGTCCTGGGCTTATCGGCGTCCATGATTTACGACTACTACCATCATCCCATTGAGTTCGCTCAAAAAAAGAAATGGCTGGCCTTCAGCTATTTAGTTCTGGCAGGATTAATTTACTTCTTCATTCTGCACAATGAGCCAGTAGCCTTACCACAAATTTTCAGGCAGGGTTTGTTTTAATTGTCCCCAATTATTTATCGGTTTACGATTTCCCGCAGATAGACTGCGCCGAATTTATGCGCCCGTCTGTTTTGTTTCCACGGATCGCAACAACGGACCCTGGCTGTAGGAGATAAAACTTTTCATCTACTTCATACAGTAGCGGACTACGTTCTTATTCTTTCCTATCTTAGACTATTCCATGATAAACTATTACCGGACTCTAAAACTCGCCCCCTTTCTGACTCAATGCAGATTAACCATTCCCTACAGCCCGCCGATCTCTCAACAAAACTCGATCACTTCTGGAAACTTTCAGGCCGAAAAATCCGCATGATCGAGGAAGACTACGATGTAACGAAAGGCTCTCCTGTTTTCACGGCGAACGGAAAATACACTACACGCGGTTGGACTGAATGGACGCAGGGATTTCAGTTCGGATCGGCTATTTTGCAATTCGATGCCACAAACGACGCTGACTTTCTGGAAATAGGCCGACAGAAAACGCTTGCTGTAATGGCCCCTCATATCAGCCATACTGGTGTGCATGACCACGGCTTCAACAATGTCAGTACCTACGGAAATCTGCTTCGGCTAATGCACGAAGGGCGAATTCCCCATAACGATTGGGAGAAAAATTTCTACGAGCTAGCCCTTAAAATCTCCGGGGCTGTGCAAGCCAGCCGCTGGACAACGATTAAAAGCGGCACCTCTGCCGGGGCAGGTTTTATTAGCTCGTTCAATGGGCCACATTCCCTCTTTGTCGATACCATTCGCTCGTGCCGGGCGCTGGTGTTGAGTCATACACTGGGGCATGTATTTCAGGGAGAGGGCGATGTAAAAATCAATCTGCTGGAACGTACTTTGCAGCATATTAAAGCCACCGCCGACTATTCTGTATTCTATGGCGAAGGTCGTGATTCCTACGATTTATGGGGGCGCACGGCTCACGAGAGTGTGTTTAACGTAAAAGATGGCAATTTTCGATGCCCTAATTCGCAGCAGGGTTATTCGGGTTTCACGACCTGGACGCGTGGACTGGCCTGGGCGATGTGCGGTTTTGCAGAAGAATTGGAATGGCTCGCCACCTGCGATGACGCTGAACTGGAACCTTTCGGCGGACGCGATTTTATAGAGGCTTACATGGTAAAAGCAGCGACGGCCACCTGCGATTTTTACATCGAGCACACACCCACCGATGGCATTCCGTATTGGGATACCGGAGCACCGAATTTGCACCGTTTAGGCGACTACCTTAACCGTCCGGCCGACCCTTTCAATGATTTTGAGCCGGTAGACAGTTCGGCAGCCGCTATTGGTGCGCAAGGGCTACTGCGATTAGGAAAATACCTGACCGATAAAGACAATTCGGAAGCAGGTCGGCGCTATAAACAGGCTGGCCTGACGGTACTCAATACGCTGTTCGATGAACCTTATGTAAGTACAAATCCGGCGCATCAAGGTCTGATTTTACACTCGATTTACCACCAGCCTAACGGATGGGACTATATACCGACGGGAAGCCGGATCGCCAACGGCGAATCGAGTATGTGGGGCGATTACCACGCCCGCGAAGTGGCGTTGTATCTGCAACGTATCATTCGCAACGAGCCGTATTATACCTTTTTCAACCAGATCGCTTGCCATGAGTGAGAAAATTAAACCCCAATTTCCTCGCATGGCTCAGTTAAAAACGGCTGCTGACCTGCGAATTTATCTGGAGAAGAACGACATCGGCCTGCCGTTTGACGAAGTAATATTGCCCCCTGCCGAGAGTCCTTTCAACCAGTCTATTCACCTCAGGTCAGGCAAAACGATTGGCAATAGACTTTGCATATTGCCAATGGAAGGCTGGGACGGCACTACTGACGGGCGACCGACGGATTATACCCGGAACCGCTGGAAGAAATTTGCCATTAGCGGGGCCAAATTATTGTTTGGCTGTGAGGCCGTAGCGGTTTGTCATTCGGGCAAAGCCAACCCTAACCAGTTGGTGCTGAACGCTGAAACGCTCACTGATTTTGTCGAACTGCGGCAAGTGATTATCAAAGAACATACCGAAGCTTTCGGAAAAACCGACGATTTGCTGATTGGTCTCCAGCTCACGCATTCAGGCCGTTTTTGCAAACCTAAGAGTCATAAGGCCTTTGAACCGAAGATACTTTACAGCCATCCGTTTCTGAATAGCAAATTCGGCCTACCCGCCGACTATCCTTTGCTCACTGATGCCGCCATTGACCAGATTATCGAACAGTACATCGAAGCGGCTGTGCTGGCTCAAAAAGCGGGTTTTGATTTTGTGGATGTTAAACATTGTCACGGTTATCTGGGTCACGAATTCCTGAGCGCGGT
>JANXVQ010000005.1 GCA_025351545.1 Spirosoma sp. | reverse complement strand
CGGTGCGTTAAACAGTTAGGAGTAAATACTTAACAGCTAATAGGAGTGGTTTCACGATTCAGTTGATTCTCCGTCCGCACTCGTTAATTCGCTTATTTTTGCCGCAAAGTACGCCTTTTTTTCTGGGTTTTTCACCATAAGCTGCTTATAGATTTCACAAGCCTTGCCAGTTTTCCCCTGCTTCAGCAGAATTTTAGCGAAACTTTCCGTTACCAGACTACCACCAACAGGCTTATTTCGTTTGGTTAAATCTTCCTGGTTGAGTGGTTCGCCGGATTTGGACCGCACTGGCGAAATGCGCGGTTCCCTCTGGATAAAGCTTTCAATCAAATCTAATTGCCGCTGGCGTTCGATGTCGGCAGGGGAGGGTATGGCTTTAGAGAGAGCTGTTTCGGCAATCTGCGTAAGATCGTTTTGCAAATTGGATTCAGCCAGCGTTGGGTCTTCGGGAGTAGGTACGGTTATAACGGGTTCTAGTTGGCTCTGGCCGGGTAACCGCAGGAGCGATATTGTTGGAAAACCATTATTCTCCCCTGCCTTCGACTTAAAGAATGCGTAGCTCTCCTGTTGATAATCGTCAGGAATTGGGACGTGTTTGGCCGACAATTCATTCAATTTGGTCATCAGATTTTCTGACCATTGGAACTCATTATCAATTAGTTTGCGTAGTGCATTACGGCTCAGTGCGTGGGCAGCTGCCTGACGGATATAGGAAATGGCCTGGCCACGCTGATGCACCGACGCGGCCTTTGCGGTCAGGACGTGGAGTGTCTGGCAATAGGGATACGCGGACAAACTTTCCTGTAGTTGCGCAAAATCGGTAGGCGCGAGGTCGCCGGGATGGGTAACCCAGTAGGAGAACGTTTCTTTATCGAGGGCGAGCATGGGTCGAAAGTAATGATGAATGATGAATTAAGAATGATGAATGCAAAAAATTTCTTACCGTTCATCAGTCATGCGTCAATCTTACCAGTCGGCAGCGGTTTTATTAAATATATCCAGGACAATCTGATCCAGAATTTTTGGCACCAGGCGGCTTTCGTTCTGATTAAGGGTTTGGCCCTGTGGAAAATCCTGATAAAATGAAAACGACTGTTCAAAGTTTTTGCTCTCGTCTTTATTATTATAAAACCGGGCTAGAACTGTGATCTGGAGACGGTTAACACCGGCCTGGTCCTGGGCTGTTGGGGCTACAGCCACAAGGTCGTAACCCGTAATATTGCCTTCGAGCACCATATCTCCATTATTCGGTATGACTTTTAAATTGGTATATCGCTGGTAATATTCCTTTAATTTCTCGTTGAAGGTCAACGGTAAATTGGCCGGTCCACCTGCCGTAGCCAATGTAAAGTTATTAACCGTCACCGATTTAATTGTTGGCGAAAGCGTTGTGCCGGTGAATGAGTACACACCGCAGGATTGAATGATGAATGATGAATTAAGAATGATGAATGATAACAGGATGTGCATTATCCGTTTATTCATCCGCATCGGCGGACCGATTCTTAATTCATCCGCATCGGCAGACCGATTCATCATTAACTTACTCTTCATCAATCTCATACTGTTTGATTTTTCGGTATAACGTCCGTTCGGAGATGCCGAGTGCCTGAGCGGCATATTTTCGTTTGTTATTGTTGCGTCTGAGCGCTTTGAGAATCATTTCTTTCTCCTGGCGTTCGAGCGAGAGCGAATCATCTTCTTCGGTCTCGTGCGTTACGTCTTCCACCTCGGTCACGTCGTTGATGTCGCCATCCACATCATCAAAAATCTGTACAGGCGGGTGATTGCCATACGTTTCTGACGGTGGTCCGGTAGTCCGGGATGCGGTATCGCGGGGTTGGGCGGTTTCGGGCCTGAGCGTTCCATTCTCAGCGGGAAGTAATCGCGTCAGGTTCGCATCGGTCAAGGGACGATTGTCGATATCCGGTGAAATGGAATCGAACAGATCTTTGTGTGTATGCAGAATATGACCACTGTCCTGATCGCTACCCAACAGCACATCACGAACGAGTTTTTTGAGGTCGTTCACGTCCCGGCGCATATCAAACAATACCTTGTAGAGCAGATCACGTTCCGAAAAGTTGTCTCCGCCTGCATTGCCATTTGCCTGTGGAAACAAAGCCAGCGTTCGATTGGGTTGTTGCGGCTGTGGCAGGTATTTTGCCAGTGCTTCAGGGTCAATTGGTTTGTTCTGTTCCGATTCGAGGATGGATATTTGTTCGGCAATATTTTTCAGTTGTCGAATATTTCCGGGAAACGGATACCTCACTAACAGTTGTTTAGCCCCTTCGGTTAGTTGCAATGGGTTGATGCGGTAACGCTCGGCAAAATCGGTGGTGAACTTCCGAAAGAGCAATTCAATGTCGATGCCGCGCTCCCGCAGCGGAGGCACAAAAATGGGTACGGTATTGAGTCGGTAATATAGATCCTCCCGAAACTTGCCTTTTTCAACGGCTTCCATCAAGTTAACATTTGTCGCGGCTACTACGCGCACATCCGTTTTTTGGGTTTTCGAGGAACCGACCCGAATGAACTCGCCATTTTCGAGCACGCGAAGCAAACGAGCCTGTGTGCCGAGCGGCATTTCGCCAATTTCATCTAAGAAAATAGTGCCGCCATTGGTGGTTTCGAAATAACCTTTTCGGGAATCGACAGCGCCGGTAAAAGAGCCTTTTTCATGGCCGAACAGTTCCGAGTCGATGGTGCCTTCGGGAATGGCACCGCAATTGATGGCAATAAACTGACCATGTTTACGGGCACTCAGGCTATGGATGATTTTAGAAAATGATTCTTTACCACTACCACTTTCACCCGTGATGAGCACGGTTAGATCGGTAGCGGCCACCTGCATTGCTACGTTGATAGCGTAGTTGAGGCCGGGAGCATTACCGATTATGCCGAAACGTTGTTTAACACTTTGAATTTCCTGTTGATTCATAACTATTGTGGTGCCGGTTTCCGCAACGGCGGACCGCTTAAAACCGACACTCTAAAACAACTTAAGAGTGGTGGTTTCTATATGTGGTGTCGGTTTCCGCAACGGCGGACCGCTTAAAACCGACACCACATATAAAAACCACCACCACCTGTTATACGACTTCTCCCCGAAGCGTTGCCGATGTACATTCGGTTACGACTACGCTGACATACTGTCCTTTTTTATAATTTCCTTTTGGGAAAACGACTACTTTGTTCTGGTCATTTCGACCACTTAAGAAATCGTCGGAACGTCTGGATGGGCCTTCGACCAGCACCCGTTGCACTTGCCCGATATGGCGCTGATTACGCTCGATTGAGAGGGCTAATTGCTTGTTAATGATCTCGCTAAGCCGCCGTTTTTTTACGTCTTCCGGAATATCGTCGGCATATTTTTTTGCCGCCAGCGTACCGGGACGTTCCGAGTAGGCGAACATATAGGCATTGTCATAACGCACATAATCCATGAGCGATAGGGACTCCTGATGCTCTTCTTCGGTTTCTGAGCAGAAGCCCGAAATCATGTCGGTCGTGATGCCGCAATCATCGCCTAATATCTCACGAATACGGTTAATCTTGCCGACATACCAGGAGCGGTCGTATGTCCGGTTCATCACCTTCAATACCCGACTGCTTCCGCTTTGTGCGGGCAGGTGAATGTAGTTGCAGATGTTATCGTACCGGGCAATTGTATATAACACATCGTCGGTAATATCCTTGGGATGCGAAGTCGAAAACCGTACCCGAAGGTCGGGATGGATTCGGGCTACCATTTCGAGAAGACCGGCAAAATTTAATGATAAATCAGGCATGGTCCGGGTCGCCGGGTGAAGTGATGAATTAGTCTGACTGTCAGCCGATTCATCATTCCTGATTTCTAATTCATCATTCCATTTGTAACTATCCACATTCTGTCCCAGCAGCGTAACCTCACGAAAACCCCGGCCGAAAAGGTCCTGTGCTTCACGGACAATGCTGTGTGGATCGCGGCTGCGTTCGCGCCCGCGGGTGAATGGCACGACGCAGAAACTGCACATATTGTCGCAACCGCGCATGATGGAGACCAATGCCGTTATGCCGTTGGAGTTTAGCCGAATAGGTGAAATGTCGGCGTAGGTTTCGTCGCGGGACAAGAATACGTTGACGCCTTTCTGTCCCGATTCGGCTTCTTCAACCAACTTCGGAATGTCGCGGTAAGCATCGGGTCCGGCAACAATATCCACTACTGTTTCTTCCAGAAGCTTGGTTTTCAACCGTTCGGCCATGCAGCCGAGTATCCCGACAATCAATTCGGGTTTCAGGCGTTTGAAGCCTGTGAGGTGCTGGAGCCGGTGGCGAACTTTCTGTTCGGCATTGTCGCGGATGGCGCAGGTGTTCAGGAAAATCACATCCGCTTCGGCAGCCGACGAGGTCGTGGCAAAGCCCGCATTTCGCATCACGGCTGCCACGATTTCGCTATCGGCGAAGTTCATCTGGCAACCGTAACTTTCTATATATAACCGTTTTTTGCCTACTGCCCATTCCTCTTCCGATGTGCGGGGGAGATCAATCTGCTCTTTGTCGGCGGGCTGTAGTATGGTTAGTTCGGGTATGAGCGTCATAATAGGAACCGTCAATAGTTGTCAGTCAATAGTGGTAAACCACTGATGGCTATCAACTGATTTACAAAATTACGAAGAAAGCCCCATTTGTGCTGTCATTTTGGCAGATTAAGTCGTTAAATTACTTTAACCCGTTGATTTGGGCTAATCAGGCTATCCCGGCAGTTTTATAGTTCCGGCAGCAACATTCGTCCCGGGAGCCTGACAGTTGAGCCGATTAAAAAGGATACCCAATGCCGAAGTTGATTACCAACGGATTGGGACCGCTCGATAACCTGCTGAGGGAGAATTTGGGCAGAATGAAGCGATCATCTACTTCCTTATTTTCGCTATCTATATAATGTCGGGCGGGGTCCCAGACCTTAATGCCTCCATCGAAACGAATAATGAAAAAGGAAAAATCAAGCCGTAATCCTACGCCTGTACCCACAGCGATTTGTGGAATAAACGAATCAAACCGGAATACACCCCTCGAATTTCCGGTACTGTTATGCAACTGCCAAACATTACCAACATCTATAAAAGCCGCCCCGTTAATGTCGGCAAAACCCAGACGGAATAATCGCCCCCGTAATTCAGCCGACCCTTCTAGCAGGAAATCGCCCGGTTTCTCGAACGTGTACAGAAGTTGTTCATTCCGGTTTGGGTCGGGATTAAATGCAGGTTCAGTGGCGTGACCCGGCAAGGGCGAGGGTTGAGG
Organism: Spirosoma sp.; assembly: GCA_025351545.1. Classification (GTDB taxonomy): domain Bacteria; phylum Bacteroidota; class Bacteroidia; order Cytophagales; family Spirosomataceae; genus Spirosoma. The sequence continues at coordinate 1,862 of JANXVQ010000005.1, read as the reverse complement.
AAAATCGGCTCCTGGTCCTAATCTACGTGGCAACCACGCCCGTATGCTGTTGCTGCCCCCGGCAAAAAACAATTTTTCATAAGGGGCTGTTCGGTTAGACCCATAGCCATAAACCAACCCGGTATTTAGGTGAAAAGCTAGAGTGGTGTGAGTGGTGATAGGGATATAATGTCGGAAATCGACACTGAACCGAAGGTATTTGTAGTACTGTAACCCTGTTGAATCTGTTGTTTTGAAAAATTGGCGTAACTGGGGTTCCGAGAATGCGTTTAGTGTGGTTCCGCCCGACTCAACAACTGCCCGTAAAAAATTAGCGCGACGGTTTTGCCCCGGCGTATTCGTATTATGGGTATACGCTAAGCTGAAACTTGAACTGAGTGACCGTCGAAAGCTTAAATAAACCGTGCTGCCCTGATCTTTCAATACTTGCAGCTGTTGCTTGAACGCATCACTGATAACCTGCTGTCTACCATCACCGGCGTTGATCAGGTTAATGTCGGCAATCAAAAAACTGAATTGTTTGGTGGGCGTAAGTTGCCAGTTGTAAGCCATTGTTGCCCGCAGGAGTGAGCGCTTAAAATCTGGTCGGTATGTATTATTATAACTCAGACTGACCTGCGTTCGGGGGGCATACCGGTTGAATCGGAAACGAATACGCCCTGGAAACAGAATTTGGGGAAAGATAAGTGAACTGGTAATGCCTAATTCCTGAGAGCTATAAACGACCCGCTCCGGATTGGTAGGGTCAGGCACAAAACCTGTTTGGGCCTCTATCCCGTAGCGAACAGATGTTTCGAATGTTTCCAGCCCACCGAATAGATTCCGTACCCGGAAAATCAAACTGCTAAACCCACCCGGATATCCTTGTCCCTGGTAAAGAAGGCCCGTAATTCCCCCTTCGGCCGTGGCTTCGTATTTATCCAGTGGCGTAGCGGTGATGAGCGCTCGCAGTTGGCGATTGGTGGTATCAGTGAAGTTGAGGTTAACGAACTTAAATTGATTTAGCAGAAACAGTTGTCGTTGGGTTTCCCGGTAATTCGTTTGACTGTAAAGTTGTCTTGGCCGGACCAGAATTTTTGCGTCTAATAAACGGGTCGAAATAGTACGGCCGCTCAACAGATAAGTGATGCCGTTGCGGTTAGTTGAGTCGATACCGCTGGCGGCAGCGGCTGGCTGGGTGGCATCGGGTGTGATATGCATGGCTACGTCTCCGATGTGGTAAATCGGGTGAGCCGCCATGCCCGGCGGATTCACGATTTGCAACGTCACATCAACGTTCCGTCTTGTCGAATCGCCGGGTTCGAGTCCATCAAAATGACGCCGGTCATTACCACGCCGGACTGTATCGACGTCTGTAGCCCGGATGTATTGCCGGGAAAAGGAATAATAACCCTGATCACGTAACAGACTTTCGATACGAACCCGCTCGCCCGACATATTGTCGAAATCGAAGCGATTTCCGGTCTGGAGTCGTGACTTCTCAAATGATTGCCGAACAATGGAATCTATACGTGGGTCTGCGATTTCGTAGACAATATTGCGCAGATAAAAGCCCGCATTTTCGGCAATAAGGTAATTGACTCGAACCTGTCTGCGACGAAGGGTATCAAGTTTGTAGCCTGTTTTGGCATTGAAAAAGCCCTTGTCCGACAGGTACTTTTGCATCTTCACGACATTGACCTGCACATCTTTCTCTGAAAAATAAGTAGGCGGTTCGCCAAGGTTGCGCATAATCCAATTGCCCTCTTCGGCCCGTTGGCGAAGTCGTTTCAGCTGGCGGCCGTAGCGCCGATTGACCTTTTTAAGTTCCTGGGGCTGATTGGCCAATAGCTGGCTTTGCTGCTCAAATTCGTTAGTTTTGG
>JANXVQ010000959.1 GCA_025351545.1 Spirosoma sp. | reverse complement strand
GTACGGACAGGATTCGGGCGAAGACGAGAAATCACTTATTGCCCAAACCCGGTCCATCTACACCTATGCCTCGGCCCATCGGGCGGGCTATGGCGGAGTCACATCCGATGGGGGAACCTTAGCCGAACTGGCCCGTCATGGGGTAGATTACTTGCTGACGCGAATGTGGGATGATGAACACGGCGGTTTTTATTGGATGACCAACCGAAAAGGAGAGGTGCTGAATGATCAGAAAATTGTCTATGGCCAAAGTTTTGCCATCTATTGTTTAAGTGAATATACTCTGGCTACGGGCGATCTTCGTGGGGTTGAATATGCTCAGAAGGTGTTTGATCTATTACAGAAATATGCTTCCGATACGCGTTACGGCGGCTATTTTGAGGTGTTTCACCGCGACTGGACACTAAAGGGGCCGGGCGCGGCCGGTGGAGATCGAAAAACCCTCGATGCGCATATGCACCTGATGGAAGCCTTCACCAGTTTGTATGAATGTACCCGGCAAGCCATCCATCGCCAGAAATTACTGGAAGTAATTGACCTGCTGGTCGGAAAAATTATTCACCCAATTTATAGTACAGGTGTGCCGCAATTCTGGGCTGATTGGCGTGTGGCTCCCCAAATCAAGTTCGATGTTATCTGGGGCTGGGATCGTTTTACCGAAGACGGTGTTAAGCGGGAGGCTGAAGATAATACCAGCTACGGCCACAATGCCGAGTTTGCCTGGTTACTGCTTCATGCACTTGATGTGCTGGAAATTTCTCATGAGATCTATCAACCACAATTACTGAATACGTTTTCTCATGCGGTTAACTATGGTGTAGACTGGGAGTTTGGGGGCGTTTTTGTAGAGGGTTCTCACAGCGGTAATGTATATGATCGAGAAAAAGAATTCTGGCAACAGGCCGAGGTTCTCATCGGATTTTTAGACGCGTACCGGCTTTTTGGCGATGAAAAATATTGGCAGGCTTATTTAACTGTACACCGCTTCGTGATGGATAAAATGGTCAATCATCCGGTAGGCGAATGGTGGCCTTTAATGACCCGGCAGGGTGTTCCGATCTGGACACACATGAGTCATTCCTGGAAAATAAACTACCACACTGTTCGAGCAATGGTGCAGTCGATTCGGCGGTTAGATAAGCTGCTGGTTTAGAGTTAGATAGTCTGTTGGTTTCTACAGCCCCCGAAAATTGTATTATTTTTCGGGGGCTTAATTGTACTATATAAGTGCAAAATAATATTTGTTTATTAGTATAGCGTTTTTTACCTTGACCGCCAAATCAACTCGCTCCCGGTCATGAAAACGTCATTGTTAGTAACCGCTCTATTGTTGAGTATTGGTATGCGTGGTTTGGCCCAGGCCGACAACGAGGCTATTAAACGAGTGTTGCGTAGTGAAACTGAAGGCTTTTTTAAGCGAGATAAAGTGGAGTGGTCGAATGCCTGGGCCCATACGCCTTACATTCACTTCGCGGCCAACCTATACGGTGGCGATTTTATGTTAGTGAAAGGTTGGGATAAACTGGAGAAGCAATTCGCCAGCCAGTTTAAAAGCTCAAAAATAAAGGATAAAGTAACGGTGCAGAATGCCAATTATACGATTCATCAAAACGGAAATATGGCGTTCGTTGCCTACGATCAGACACTTGTCGATAGTCATGGCAAAACGACATCCAAGGAATCCCGTACTGTGGAGAAACTTAACGGCCAGTGGAAAATAATTAATGTAACGGCACTCACCAACCTGAAAAATTTTGGGTTAGCACAGAAGACTCCGTAAAAAATTAAGTAAAATGCAAAAAGGGCGGGACTTATTATCCTGCCCTTTTTGCATTTTACTGGGGTGGTCTGAGGAAACCCAGCTACATTTTAAAGGTCTACTACCTTTCTGTCGTGAAGCAACATCTGTTGATTAGAGGTATTCTTTGGTCGGATTCGACCGATGGCGTTAGTACAATAAACTACACGGGTAACCCAACCGTGAAATCGCAGGAAGCGAATGGACTATCAACGATTCGCAAACAAGGATAAGTAATCATGCAAAATTTTGACCTGTGGGCCCCTTGGCCAAATAGCAACAAAAATGGCGACGCCCAACCGGTCATCGCCATTTTGAAAACCCACTCTATGAGAAATGTTGTTTATCGGCCTCCCAATGGAAATATATAGCCGAGTGTTCCCTGACCGAAAATTGTTTTAGCATCCGTACTGAAACCCGCATCTGTATTTCCTAGTGGATACAATCCCCGAGCTTCGATCGTAACGTGTCCTGGTCCGGCTTTAAGGGCCATGCCAATACCTGCAGCCGCGCCAAAACCGAAACGGTTTTTAGCCCCATCAAGGGACTCTGTCTTGCCATTTATACTGGCACTAAGAGCATAGGTGGCGTAAGGCCCCACATTCAGAAAGAAACGGTTGCCAGCGTAAGTCCCCGACGAGAATTTCATAAATAAAGGCACTTCGAGGGCGTCTACGCCAATGGTAGTGGAATAGCCCGGCAAAAAACCATCTGCAATTTTTGTGCTGTATCTTGTATAATTAATTTCGGGTTGGAAGGAAACTTTACCTGCGCCGAAGTTAAGCGTTAGACCGCCTACAAAGCCAGCCGCCGGATTTATACCTACTAGTTTATCCGTGTAAAAAGGATATGTAACACCTCCTCGAATGCCAATCCGAATGCCGGATGCAGATGGACTGCCAGCAGGGGTCATGCGCTGTGGGCGACTTACTGTTTTTGCCGATTCGACAGGCGTTGGTGTACTGGTTTGCTGTTTCGACGCCGTACGGGCAGGTGCCACGGCAGGAGTAGACGTCGCTGGTTTTTTTGTAATGCCGTGATATTCATCGTAAAGTTCCTGCTGGCGGTTGGTACTGGTCGGTTTTATAGTGGTACCAGTTGTCTTAGTAGCAGATGGAGACGTTGTTGGTTTAGTTGACGGTTGAGCCTGGGCTATTGACAAACCAATAGGCAGAAGGGTAAGGGTTAGAAAAGAATAAAGCGGTTTCATTGGGTACTTATGGTAAATTAATTGTGTAAGATTAATCGCTAATCTACTAAATTCCATAACAGCACTTAGGAAACGGTCAATCAGTTTGAGCATACGGTTTGTTTTTGCGAACATTATACCCAAAAATGGAGTCAATAGAGTAGAAAGCCAGCATATATGAAAACGGAACATCAACGTACTGCACTCATTACGGGTGCTAATAAAGGAATCGGTAAAGAAATTGCCCGGCAACTAGCCCAACGTGGTTTTGCTGTATTTATTGGTGCCCGCGATATAGCCAAAGGACGGGAAACGTCGGACGAGCTTTGTCGGGCCGGTTACGAATCTACGTTTATCCAACTCGATGTAACAGACCCCGTTAGCATTAGAACGGCCTGCGGCACTTTTTCGCAAAAGGCAGATCATTTAGATGTATTGATCAACAACGCAGGTATACTGGAAGATCATGGCGAAAATATTCTTGATCTGAATACCGAAATGCTGGATCGGACGCTGAAGTCCAATGTGACCGGACCTATTTTAGTGATTCAGGATTTTCTGGAGCATTTACAGAAAAGTAAAATCGGTGGCCGAATCATCAACGTATCGAGTGGGGTTAGTTCGTTGGCCAGAATGGACACATATGCACCTGCATATAGCATTTCTAAAACGGCCTTAAACGCCGTAACGAAGCAATTTGCCGGTGCGTTGAAAGAGCATAATATTGCGGTTAACTGCGTTGATCCGGGTTGGGTACGAACCGATATGGGCGGTGTCAGCGCCAGCCGGTCCGTTGAAAAAGGAGCCGAAACAATTGTTTGGCTAGCGGCCGATGCGCCCCAGTCCGAAACCGGTAAGTTCTGGCACGACAAGCAGGAAGCGGAATGGTAATTGTCTGAATTGCAGACCTATAAGGTTTTGTAAACCTTATAGGTCTAATCTGGATGATAAATTAGCCGCCCAGCGATTATTCTGGATCTAATTGATTTTCGAACTCATAACAATCATTTAGATCCAGAATAGACTGGGTCCGACAGGACCAATTTTACGGCTTCGCAGGCATTCAATAGTCCGCCCGAACGGCTCAACTCGCTGAAATTTATTTTCTGATTTGATCGTCCCGGCTTCCGCACTTGACTATTGGGTTTGTAGCTGCTTTTCATCAGTATATCTTTAACCTGCACTGCCGTTAGTTTTGGAAAATAAGACCGTAGTAAAGCCGCTACGCCCGCAGTCATGGGGGCGGCCATGCTGGTGCCCGAAAAACTGGCATACCGGTTATTGGGTAGCGTTGACAGAATATCGGTGCCCGGAGCAAATAAATCAACCGTTTGTATGCCGTAGTTAGACGATTGGCCGGGAAGTCCTTCGCCAACGCGCCATGTACTATTTCCGACAACTAAAACGTTTTGTGCCGTTTTCCCATTTTCATAACGTGCTGATGGATAGGCCGGAAGTGAATCGTAGTTCTCGCCATTGTTGCCCGCTGCATGAACTATCAGTACATCATGTTCTTCGGCGAATCGGATGGCTGCATCAACTTGCTCTTTAAATGGCGACAGTCGTTTTCCAAAGCTCATATTAATCACCTTCGCGCCATTTTCAACGGCATACCGTATGCCGTTTGCTACATCTTTGTCGCGTTCGTCGCCGTTGGATGGCACTACAGAAACGGGCATAATACGCACATTATCGGCCACGCCATCAATTCCCCGGCCGTTGCCGCGTTTGGCCGCAATAATACCCGCTACATGACTACCATGCACGGCTAACTGCTGCGACTTATTAATCAGCATTCGAGGGCTGCCATAATACCGTTCGCCTGGGTTTGCAGGATCGTCACCAACCGATTTTCTGGCGTTATAGTCTGGGTTATAGGCAATATCTGTATCGCTGCCCGTCATTTGCCGGAAGGTCGCC
>JANXVQ010000950.1 GCA_025351545.1 Spirosoma sp. | reverse complement strand
CTGTTTCCTTTTTTTGCGGTTTAGCAAGGCTACCAGAGTCGTGGTCACCACAACGCCAATCAGCACATTCTGGACCAAGCCTTTCCGGTTGTACTTCCAGTCCGCTTTCCAGCCTTTTTCAGCAAAAATATTCGGGATATGTCCCTGTCGGAAATCATCTACGATGCCTTCCACCACATTGATTCGATCGGCCAGCAGTAAGGGAAGCCAGTGGCCGTATTCGGATTCACTCGATTTGAACGCGTACCGCCGGATGGCGCCACTCAGGCCGGAGGGTGGGGTAGATGTACCAAAAACGGCTGTAAGATTTGGTCGTTCGTTGGATTTGAGTATTTCCACGGTTACTTCCTGAAGCGGGGGCCTCTCCCGGTTAAGCCGGTGGTGGTCGTCGCCGGTGTAGTTTTTTATCGGGTAAGTGGGTTCATTTTTCGGGTCAGCATCGACCCCCCACCCGTTAATATGCGAATACTCGTTTGGGGTTTGTTCCATGGTTTAACAGCTTATTTTCTGGCAGAAGGGGGAATGAGAATGGGTTTGATACAATTATCCAGTTTGGCCGAAAAGATATGGTAGGCATCAGCAACTTCTTCCAAAGGCACGCGGTGTGTAATAATGGCCTTTGGATTCAGCCGCCCGGCCTGAATATGGTCGATAAGTCTGGGTAGCAAGCGTTTAACCGAAGCCTGATTGGCCCGAATGGTGATGCCTTTATTAACCACGTTGCCAATTGGAACGAGGTTATCTGTAGGGCCATACACCCCCACAATCGACACGATACCGCCTTTTTTAACCGAATTGATCGCCCAGTGAAGCGCCGTCGCCGAGCCTGCCTGGAGCATTAATTTCTTTCCCGTAATAGTTTGTAAAGCACTGCCCGACGCATCACTGCCAACGGCATCAATACAAACATCTGCCCCGAACCAGTCAGTAGTTTTCTTGAGAAATAGAACCGGGTCTTCCATCGAGCGAAAATTATAGGCTTCACATTGAGCATAGTTCCGGACGAAGTCGAGACGGTACTCCAGATGATCGATAACGATGACACGACCGGCGCCAAACAGCCAGGCGCACCTGGCAGCCATAATACCAACGGGACCAGCCCCGAACACCACAACTGTATCACCCGTCTTTATCCCGCCCATCTCGGCAGCCTGATAACCTGTTGGGACGACATCGGTTAACAGAACCGCATCATCATGATCCATCCAGTCAGGAATGATCGTGGGGCCTACATCGGCATAAGGAACCCGGACAAATTCCGCTTGTCCGCCATCGTAGCCACCGGCTGTATGGGAATAACCAAATATGCCTCCTACGGCCGTGGCCTGCGGATTTGATTCATGGCAATTACCGAAAAGGCCCTGTTTGCAAAAGGCACACATACCGCAGGCCACATTAAATGGAACAATGACATTGTCTCCTACGGCCAGTTTTTGAACCGATGAGCCAATTTCTTCGACGACGCCGATAAACTCGTGCCCGAACGTCATGCCTACGCGAGTGTCAGGAACAAGTCCGTGGTATAGATGCAGATCCGATCCGCAAATGCAGGACCTGGTGACCCGAACAATCGCATCACCAGGATGAAGGATTTCCGGATACGGTTTCTGAGCGGCCCTAACTCTATAGGGACCCCGATAATTCATCGCTAACATAGGTGTATATCTTTTTTTACTGGTACTTGCCTAACTGGACAACTCATGGATTATCCGTTTTGTCGAGTGAACTCGTGTCCATTTTATTTTCACTCTTTATGTTGCCCTTACCCAACTTGAATAATCTCGTGGCAGCTGACTAAGCCCATTTACCAGTACCTGCCAGCCTGGTCGTGGCAACCGTCATTATTATTTCGTCCGTTGAACTGGTTTTGTGGGTAATGATCATGACAGTACAAAACTCCATCCCTTCACTGTATGGGGATCTGCTTTCTCCGGAAGTAAGGCAACGGTACTCTGACTGTGTATGTATTTAGTTCATCTTCCCAAAATGCCATTCGAGCAGATGGCTTTCTATTCCTAACTGCCTTAGACAATGTGGACCGTAGTAATAATTTGGAAGACCAGAAAAAATGAAGCTATTATCCGGGCCAAACAGGATTTCGTAAGCGAGCTTAGGTGATTACTCCGACAAAGCAACTAGATTGTCTGGAAATGAATCGCCCGACGACAGAATGCCGAAGAATTTATATTCACCTGCTTAAACAGATAGTGGAAGTTGTTCTATAGGATGAAAATTGAGACTAATTCGTACTACTCGTCAAAGGCTACCAGAATTCAGTGGTCTTTGTCTGGCAGATCCGCTGCTTATAACATAAACCCCCTCCGTGCGGTTTACTTCATCTGACTCGTATTTTTTCCACATCACAGGGTGTCCATCTCTCGAAATACATTTAGTATTAGTTGCCAATTAGGATGTTTGATAATGCTGGCCACGTCGGTTACGATGGCCCAGACAACCGAACCCTGGCCCGCACAGCCAACTGTTTATTTTCCACAAGCTCCCCCAGTAGGCAAATGGCGCAGATCCATTGGGTTGGTGTTTACCACAACACCTCCCGAATTAACCGAGGAAGTTCGGGTAAGTGTGCCCGCTGTTGATTTTAATATCCAGCGAGCTTTTGGGAAAAAGTTTTATATGGTTGGTCGAATACAGACTCAGTTTGTGCAAAGTAATATTGGTCTGGGTTTGCGTTGGGCTACGCCAATTACCGATCGGTTGTCAGTATCAGCGGGTTATGATGTAACGGGTTGGTTCGGCGCACTGCTCATCAAAGATGTATTTAATAGCCAGGCTTACGGAGTCGAAACATTCCCCAATTTGTCGGTAGGCTACCGATTAACCAAAGACCTTCTGTTAACAGTTAAATCCGAAGCCATTATTTATCTCTACTATCGGTCGCAGGTGGGTTCGCTGGCCGTTGAGTACAATCGCCGGGAAATCAACGGGGTGGCTTTTGCCTTTGTATTAGAGCAGCCTTTTTATAACAAGCGTCATGTTTCTGTGGGAATTAGAGCGGCCTATTCCAACTTCAATTGGCAGCTCTGGTCACTCTATGACACATTTGACCGGAATCTTTTCTATCCTCAACTTATTTTCGGTTTTATTCTGTGAGACAGATTAAATACATCTTTATCAGTTTATTTCTTATAGCCTTTACCGGCTGCCGGAAAAACTATGAAGCACCC
>JANXVQ010000922.1 GCA_025351545.1 Spirosoma sp. | reverse complement strand
AACCGACTGGAATTTCCATTTCTGCCAGGGCTGATCGGCAAAGGTCCGCTGTTTGACAGGGGCACCGTCCGCCGTTGATCCATTTTCAACTCCCAGTACTTTCTGGCTATACCGACTCGTTACTTTATAGCAGGTTTCGGGCGTGAACGTCGATGTCGTGGTACAGCCCACCGCATCAATTTGCCACTGCTGATTCGGTTCGCCGGTGGCTACGTATTGAATCACATTGCCGCCCTGATTGGTATTGCTTCCTTCCACATCCAGCATCTTGTTAGAAGCTACAGCCTTGAGGGTATAATAACCATCGGTAGTAGACTGAATCACCCATTGCTGGGCTGCCGTCCCATTGGCCGTCCATTGCTGCACATTAACGCCGTTGGCGGTTGAGGAAGCGGGCACATCCAGCACCTTGCCACTATGCACCGCCACCAGATTAAAGGTGCTGCTGCCAACCGACTGGAATTTCCATTTCTGCCAGGGCTGATCGGCAAAGGTCCGCTGTTTGACAGGGGCACCGTCCGCCGTTGATCCATTTTCAACTCCCAGTACTTTCTGGCTATACCGACTCGTTACTTTATAACATTGGGAGAGGTCCAGCAATGGTCCCGTTGTCAGGCTGGTTTCCACGCCACCTGACCAGGCAGTACCTGACCGGGTATACACCCGGAAGAAATAAGTCGTTAGAGGGCTTAAATAGCTGATGGGTATATTCGTCGCTAAGCCTCGGTAAACTACCTTACCCCCTTCAATAGGAGATCCATTCCCCGAAAAATCAGCATTGGCTATATAGCTATTACCTACAGGGCGATTTAAAAAACTACTGCCCGCCCGAACCGCTACCAGCACTTCATCGAATGGTGCCGTTGGATACGTCCAGCTCATGTTGGCATCGGTCGTGCCCGACAGGAGGACCTTTACATTTTGGACAGCCAGGCTTTTGGAAGCACAATCGGGATATATCTTGGCCGAATCGATAGCCGTAAGACCACCATTATCCGTTATCATGGCCGTAATCAGGTAATAATACGTATTGCCATCGCAACCCACGGGTGAAATCGTAACACTGGGCGATACCGTATTCGCGGCTGGTTCCGCATGCTGATGATTGTTGTGTCGCAGCGTTACCTGCCAGCTGTAGACCAGCGTACTGATCGACTCATCGGTCACAGCGGCCTTCAGCTGGTAGATGCTTTCTCGATCCAGGGGATATAAGCTCCCATTAACGGGACTGGTGATTTTTATCGTTGGTGCCGAATTATTCAAGGAAATGACCAGCGTCTGGCTATTCGTTAAGCCTTTGGAATCGGTTACCGTTAGCCGGACCGTGAAGCTCACTACCCCATTTCCCGTAAAGGTGTGGGTTGGATTGGCCGTCGTGGCACTGGTTCCATCACCAAACTCCCAGAGATAGGTGATCGCATCGCCATCGGGGTCATTTGACCCATCGCCTTTAAACTGTACGCTTAGTGGGGCACTCCCCTTTGTTCTATCCGCAGATAATACTGACATGGGCGGTTGATTGCCACCGTAACTTATTTTTTTGACAGCACCCGTATTAATTTCGATATAATAAAGCGAACCATCAAGAGGGTTATACTCAATATCAACAATACCTTGTGTGGTGCCAGCGGGGACAAATTCTTTAACTGCCGTTATGTGGCCGTTGTTATCTATCACTGCCGCTTTTATCCAATTGGACCCAAAGTCAGCGAAATAGTACAGGTTACGATAGGCTGTCGGAAACTTTGTGCCCGGATAATAGGCACCACCTACCGCACAGTTTCCCCGAAACGGCGTTCCACTCGCTGGCGAACCTGTTGATCCAATCAAGGTAGCCGTCGTGACCGTTCCGTTCAGCACGGGTGTCCGGGCTACATCCTGTCCATGTTGCCAATCCAGAGCGGGCGAGCTGTGAACATACCGGCGGCTTAAACCCGCCAGGGGCTGTCCGTTACAGGGGTTATTTACAACGGTTGTGCCGGCCGTTTTTAACAGATTGGCAAAGGTAAAATAGGGCTTGTTACAGGTAGTGGCCGTGTTGGGCTCATCGCGGTTCTCAAGGGTCAAAGCGGCTTCTGTATAGGCAGGTTGCGATTGAATACCTTCATACATCGGCCAGCCAGCATTCTCTCCTCCTTGCCGGATTATATCCACTTCCTCCCAGATAGTGTAGCCTACATCACCGACTAAAAGTGTACCGGGATTGCCATCGGCTGAGTTGGTACTCCCCGTTCCGGGCTGAATACCCATCCGATAAGGATTTCGAAAGCCCAGTGCCCAAACTCGCGAACTCGGCGAACGAGGATTCGCGGGGTCATAAAATGGGTTACTCCCCATACCGTCCCCTGTATTGGGATCGAGCCGAAGAATTTTACCACAGAGTGATGTTGGCATTTGTGCCCGAAAAGCGCCTACATTCTCGTTTACGCGCATAATTCCATCATTAATGGCTGTTTGCCAATAAGTCTCGGGGGCGCTGCCTTTATCGGTTGACCCATAACTGGCGTTGTCCCCTGTTGAAATGAGGAGGGTTCCATCCCGGCCAAACACGACTGCTCCACCTGCATGCGACTCATGTGTGAGGGGGATACCTGACGATTTTGTTTCGCCGAGCAACACTTTCCGACTGTTGGGATCTGCCGTCAACGTTGTGCGGTTTACGACTACTTTATACCGAGACACCCGACTGATCGAAGCGTTTGAATACTCATCTTTTGTTGCACTGTAGGCCGGTGTTCCTGCGTAAAGCAAATGATGTCGGTCTACAATGTAGAATAAAAAAATCTGGCCATTGGTAGCAAAGTTTGGGTCAAGACATAAACTCATTAAACCAAAGTCACGCCAGTTTCCTACTTCATCGCTGATATCCAGAACGGGGGTTGGTTGTTTACTATAAAGCGTACCATTCCAGGTCGATACCCATACACGTCCGGCTTTGTCCCATACAAAGAACTGCTTGCCATCAGCCGAAAAAACGATACCCATAGGTTGTGAATAACCATTCTGAACAAGTGTATTGTTGAACCCCGCAGGTAACGACTGGGCCAAACTCGTCCTCGCTAGTAAGGCAATGACAACCAGTGAAAAAACAAACCGCCAAGGTTGGCGATTTACCAGGTAATAATTACTCATTTTGTAACTTAAATAGATGTGAAATTAAAAAAGGTGGGTAATCCGACTAACAGGTGATGGAACGTGACACAGTTGCAAAGAGGATTTTTCTCCGGTAAAACGCTGTTACGAATAGATGACTTTTGGACGTATGACCTAATTTGGTGCTATAGCCACAAGACTGATAGGCGTCCATTTATGATTTTAATTGCGCCAATCCACTATAATATCCACTGCCTAACGTCTTGTTAAACAGGAATTAAGGTAGTCGTACTCTTCGATATTTTTCTAAATCTGAGACGGCCTATAGGCTCGTCGGTCACTAGGCCCAAGCTGTTCTGTGCTTTTACTTTCCAAGTACGCTAGTCAAAGCTATGCCCTTTAGTGCAAGGCTTTAGCTTCTGTACTGACCCCCTAATTCTCGGACAGAATTTCCTATTTGTTAGTTGGAACATTTTCTGCTTTTCAGATCGTGCATATCAACTCCTCTTTCCAACAGAAATTGATACGGACTTCGGTA
>JANXVQ010000592.1 GCA_025351545.1 Spirosoma sp. | reverse complement strand
TGTAACGTCTCCACCCATATTTCGACCGATCGAAAACCGGCTTTTGAAGCCGCTTCCAATTCTTTCACAAAACCGAGCTTTTGTCCCCGGATCGTACTCATATTCAGGCAAATCGTGAAGGCGGGCTGGGCAGTAGGCGCGGGCATAGATTCCAGCGAATTCGGAGAGAACGATGCCCCTACGGAGGCAGTTAGGGCCGCCAGTGTTTGACGACGAGTTACAGATTGAGACATGAACGGTAGAGAATTCAGGCGTTTGGAGATTAATACAGTAAATGAGAAAAACGGGCAAACCTACTGTTTAGAGACATGAGTTTGTTCTGTCGAGACGCGACGACGGGCATGGTAAGTTTTCTACAAACACGGGATGGAATAAAAAGCTAACTCTAAAATCATATTATGACCACGATCATCAGTTTTTCAAAATGAAGCGAGACTCCTTCGGGAAGATAATTGACAAAGTTTACAATGGTGATGAAGTGGCTAAAGATTGGATGGATTGGTTGCAAAAAACTTCGGCAAAAACTTCTTTAAAATAATTTTTCCATTTCTCCTAACTATTCTCTACTTTTGCACTCCCAAACTCAGAACATCGAGACAACGACATACGAGGGTGAAGGTCCGCAAGGAAACCACATCTGACTTTTCGGCAAACAGAGCCCGCCTTGCGGAATTATGTCTGCCATTGAAGGTCAGGTGCAACGCACCCGACCTTTTTTTATGTCATTTTAGGGCTGATTGTTAAGCAGATATAGGATTCGTTCGATATTTTCCATACCTTTGCGGCCCGATTCTGGCAGTGCGATGTTTCGCAAAACCGAGAATAGGAATTTAATATCTTAATTACCTGCTTACTTTAAACAAACACAAATGTCTGGTTTAATTGGCAAGAAAATCGGGATGACCAGCGTGTACAATGCGGACGGGCAGGCTCTGGCATGTACAGTGATTGAGACGGGTCCCTGTGTCGTAACTCAAGTCCGTAGCATCGAGAAAGATGGCTACACGGCTGTGCAACTGGGTTATGGCGATAAAAAAGAAAAGCACAGCAACAAGCCGGAGATGGGCCACTTCAAGAAAGCAGGCACCACACCCAAGCGTAAACTGGTTGAATTCAAAGAATTCGAGAAACAGTTGAACCTAGGTGAAACACTCACGGTGTCCGACGTATTTACTGAAGCCGACTTTGTTGATGTTGTTGGAACAGCTAAAGGTCGTGGTTTCCAAGGCGTTGTGAAACGTCACGGATTCGCTGGAGTTGGCGGTCAAACGCACGGTCAGCATAACCGGGGTCGTCACCCAGGTTCGATTGGAGCCTGCTCGTTCCCATCGCGTGTATTCAAAGGTCTTCGTATGGCCGGTCGCATGGGTGGCAACCGTGTGAAGGTTCAAAACCTCCGCATTTTGCGTATCCTGCCTGAGCAAAATTTGCTCGTTGTTAGCGGTTCAATTCCTGGAGCCAAAAATTCATACGTTATTATCGAGAAGTAGGTCATGGAAGTAATCGTATATAACAGCAAAGGCGAGGACACAGGCAAAAAGGTCACGCTTCCGGAAGAGGTTTTCGGTATTGAGCCGAACCAACACGCGATTTACCTCGACGTGAAACAATACTTAGCCAACCAACGGCAAGGAACGCACAAAGCGAAAGAGCGTGCTGAAAATGCTCACTCAACTCGCAAATTGAAGAAGCAGAAAGGTACAGGCGGTGCCCGCGCAGGTAGCGCTAAATCGCCGGTAATGATCGGTGGTGGTACTATTTTCGGTCCACGTCCCCGTGACTACAGTTTCAAACTGAACAAAAAAGTGAAATCGCTGGCCCGCCAATCAGCTTATGCTGTAAAAGCGAAAGCCGAAAAGATTTCGATTATTGACAGCATTACGCTGGAAGCACCCCGCACGAAAGATTACATTCAGTTCTTGAGTGATCTGAATTTAACGGGCCGCAGAACCCTGCTTATCCTTCCGGATGTGAATCTGAACGTAGTATTGTCGAGCCGGAACCTACAGAAGACGAAAGTGACTACAGCCTCGCAGGTAAATACCTACGATCTGATGAACGCCGACCAACTGCTGATTAGCGAGGAAGCTCTATCAACCATTCAAACGTTGTTCGACAAATAATCATGAGCGTACTAAAACGACCAATCGTCACTGAAAAGATGACGGGCCTTAACAAGCAAGGGAAGTATGCTTTTGAGGTTGAACTAAAAGCGAATAAACTCGAAATCGGCAAAGCCATCGAGAAGATGTACGGAGTCAACGTGGAAGCCGTTCATACAATGCGTTCGCTGGGCAAAAAGCGCAGCAAAAACATTAACGGACGGGTTGTAACGGGTAAGACCCCTACTACCAAGAAAGCAATCGTAACGGTTGCAGAGGGCGAAGTAATTGATATTTACGCAGATCTGTAAACCGAGCATTGCTCTACCAATTAATCAGTCATGGGAGTTAAAAAAATGAGACCGATAACGCCAGGAACCCGCTTTCGCGTGGCCCCTGACTTTGCGGAACTAACAGCCTCCAAGCCGGAAAAAAGCCTGCTGGAGCCCCTAAAGAGATCCGGTGGCCGGAACAATGAAGGCCACCGCACTATGCGCTACATTGGTGGAGGTCATAAACGGCATTACCGTATTATTGACTTCAAGCGCGATAAAGTCGGCCAAACAGCCGAAGTTCTGACTGTAGAATACGATCCAAACCGTTCGGCCCGCATCTCGCTGGTGCAATATGCCGACGGTGAAAAACGCTACATCATCGCACCACAAGGTATTACTGTTGGCCAGACCATCCGGTCAGGCGAAGGGTCAACACCTGATGTTGGTAACGCACTACCAATGGCTCTTATGCCAATCGGTACAATCGTTCACAACATTGAGTTGACACCTGGCAAAGGCGGTTCGATGGCTCGTTCGGCTGGTACATATGCTCAGTTGGTTGGTCGTGAAGATAAGTACGCTATCCTGCGTCTTCCTTCTGGCGAAACCCGGCGGGTATTAAGTGCCGGTATGGCAACGGTCGGTTCGGTATCAAACCCCGACCACATGAACGTTGTCATGGGCAAAGCTGGCCGTAACCGTTGGTTAGGTCGTCGTCCCCGCGTTCGTGCTGTTGTAATGAACCCAGTCGATCACCCAATGGGTGGTGGTGAAGGCCGGGCTTCCGGTGGACACCCACGTTCGAGAAATGGCCAGTTCGCCAAAGGTCAGAAGACCCGTAACAAGAACAAGGCATCAGAAAGAATGATTATTAGCCGACGCAAAAAGTAACAGATAAAAATGGCACGTTCACTCAAAAAAGGCCCATATATTGATTTTCGCTTAGACAATAAAGTCCAGGCGCAAAACAATTCGGGTAAGAAATCGGTCATCAAAACCTGGTCGCGTCGTTCGATGATTTCGCCGGATTTCGTAGGCCATACCTTTGCCGTCCATAACGGCAACAAGTTCATACCAGTCTACGTAACGGAAAACATGGTAGGCCATAAGCTCGGCGAATTTTCGCCAACGCGCAACTTCCGGGGTCACACCGCAAAGAAAGACAAGGGCAAACGATAAACTGAGGTTGTAAAGTTAGAGCGTTGCAAAGCTAAAGCTGGCTTTCTCAGAACAAACTCTACAACTCTACAGCGATACGACTCTACAACTCAAAATTCCAAAATGGAAGCAGTAGCAAGACTTAAAGATGTGCCCACGTCGCCCCGTAAGATGCGGTTAATCGCCGACCTGATTCGTGGTCAGCGCGTTAGCCGGGCGTTGGGTCTGTTAAAATACCAGCCACAGGCTGGTGCCGACACGTTGCAAAAAGTGCTTTTGTCGGCCGTTGCCAACTGGCAACAGAAAAATGAAGATTCACGCATTGAAGATGCTGATCTTTATGTGAAAACGATTTTTGTTGATGGTGGCCCGATGCTGAAGCGTCTTCGGCCAGCTCCACAAGGGCGCGGTCACCGGATTCGGAAGCGGTCAAATCACATCACAATCGTGGTAGACAGTGCAGCAGACACTGTATTGGATCAGGCCGAAGTTTCTACCTCTGAAAACGAACAATAGAAAGAAATGGGACAAAAAATAAATCCAATTGGCCTGCGACTTGGTATTGTTCGAGGCTGGGAATCTAGCTGGTACGGTGGTAAAGAGTTTGCGGAAAAACTCGTTGAAGACGAGAAAATCCGCAAATACATTGCAGCTCGTATTCCAAAAGGTGCCATTGCTCGTGTCGTTATCGAACGGACTCTTAAGCGTGTTACCCTGACTATTCACACGGCTCGTCCGGGTATTGTCATCGGTAAAGGCGGTGGAGAAGTTGATAAGATTAAAGAAGAGCTGAAAAAGATCACGGGCAAAGATGTCCAGATCAATATCTTCGAAATCAAACGGCCTGAAATTGATGCTAAACTGGTTGGTGAAGCTATCGCCCAGCAGTTACAAGCTCGTATTTCATTCCGTCGTGCCATGAAGCAAGCTATCCAATCGGCTGTCCGGGTGGGTGCTCAAGGTATTAAGGTGAAAGTATCGGGTCGTTTGGGTGGTGCAGAAATTGCCCGTTCAGAGCAATACAAAGAAGGACGGGTTCCTCTTCACACATTACGTGCTGACATCGATTACGCTATATCTGAAGCCCAAACCGTTTACGGGAAAATCGGCATTAAAGTGTGGATTTTCAAAGGCGAAGTGTACGGCAAACGTGATCTATCTCCGGCCGCTATGATGAGCCAGGCGCAAGCAGGCGAACGTAGCAGTGCTTCTTCGAACGATCGTGGTGATCGTCGCGGACCTCGTGGTGATCGTGATGGCAATGACCGTGGTAATCGTGGTCGTGGTGGAGACCGTGGCGGAAATAGCCGTGGTGGTACAGGTGCTGCTGGCGGTGCGGGTGGTCAAGGCGGCAACCGCGGTGCGGGTGGCCAAGGTGGCAACCGTGGTGGCGGTGGTGGTCAGGGCGGCAACCGCGGTGGCGGTGGTGGCGGACCAAGACGATAAATTCAGTCGTCAGTTGTCAGTCAACAATCGCTAGTTTAACACATAACTATTGATTACCAACTAACCACTATCGACGCTAACTTTTAGAGCTATGTTACAGCCAAAAAGAACTAAATTCCGTAAGCAACATAAAGGTAGAATTCCAGGTATCGCATCGCGCGGTCATGAAATCGCCTTCGGTACATTCGGCATCAAATCGCTGGAACCGGGTCGGATTACCGCCCGCCAGATTGAAGCTGCTCGTATTTCCGTTACACGGGCAATGAAACGCGAAGGCCAAGTTTGGATTCGCATTTTTCCCGACAAACCTATTACCAAGAAACCAGCCGAAGTTCGGATGGGTAAAGGTAAAGGTGCCCCAGAATACTGGGTAGCCGTAGTAAAACCCGGCACGATTATGTTCGAAACAACGGGCGTCGATTTGGCAACGGGTATGGAAGCCCTTCGCCTTGCCGCTCAGAAATTGCCCGTTCGAACCAAGTTTGTGGTTCGGCGCGATTATCAAGAGCAAGTCGAGGAATAATACCCCTAAGCGACGAACAAGATGAAAAAAGAAGATTTAAAAGGATTGTCGGCCGACGAATTACGTACCGAACTTGGTACCGAACAGGACCGACTGTTGAAACTAAGGTTCGCTCATGCGGTCTCTCCTGTTGAGAACCCGATGCGCATCCGCGAGAGCCGCAAACGGATTACTCGCCTGAACACGGAACTGACGGTTAAATCGCGGCAAGCCTAATAAGACACGACAATGGAAGAGCAACAAGCACCAGCACCGCAGGTAGAAGAACAAGCTCCGGCGGCAGCAGCAACAGAACAGCCGACAGCAGCCGCTCCCACAACGAGCGAAGTGAAAACGGCTTCGGAGCGCAACGCTCGGAAAGAGCGTATTGGACGGGTAACCAGCAATAAAATGCAAAAAACGATCACTGTAGCGGTTGATCGTAAGGTAAAGCACCCAATGTATGGCAAGTTCATGAACAAGACTAAAAAACTGACGGTTCATGACGAGAAAAATGAGTGTGGTATTGGTGACACAGTTCGTGTGATGGAAACCCGCCCATTGAGCAAGAATAAGCGTTGGCGTTTAGTCGAAATCATCGAAAAAGCGAAGTAAGCCATGGTACAGCAAGAATCAAGATTAGGAGTAGCCGATAACAGTGGCGCGAAAGAAGTGCTGGTTATCCGCGTTCTGGGCGGTACAGGTAAGCGATATGCATCAGTCGGTGACAAGATTGTCGTGACGGTGAAACAAGCTCTGTCATCCAGTAGCATGAAAAAAGGTACGGTATCGAAAGCGGTCGTTGTTCGGACTAAGAAGGAAATACGTCGGAAAGATGGGTCATATATCCGTTTTGAAGACAATGCAGCCGTCTTGCTCAACAACAACGATGAGCCACGCGGTACCCGGATTTTCGGTCCTGTGGCCCGCGAATTGCGCGAAAAGCAATTTATGAAGATCGTATCGTTAGCCCCGGAGGTATTGTAAGCAATGGAGAAGAAAATAACGCTACCGAAACACAAATTCCACATCAAGACGGGCGATACGGTCGTCGTGATTGGGGGTAACTCGAAAGGCCAGCGCGGAGTTGTGAAAGAAATAATCGTAGAGAAAGATCGTGCTCGGGTTGAGGGCGTTGCTATGATTACCAAACACTTGAAGCCAACAGCTTCTAGCCCGCAGGGGAGTCTGGAAAAAACGGAAGGTTCAGTTCACATCAGTAATCTGAAAGTAGTTGATCCTGCCACCAGCGAACCCACCCGTACAGGACGTAAGTTGAACGAAAAGGGAAAGCTACAACGCTTCTCAAAAAAGACGGGCAACTTCATTCCTGATGTTCGTAAATAACCTTTAAGCAGGTCTAAGAAAATGGCAACGCCAAGACTGAAAGAAAAATATATAAGCGAAATCGTACCTCAGTTGAAGGACAAATTTCAGTATAAGTCGGTTATGCAAGTACCGCGTCTGAGTAAAATTGTTATCAACAAAGGTATTGGAGCCGCTGTCGCCGATAAAAAATTGGTGGACGTAGGTGTCGAAGAATTGACGACCATCACAGGCCAAAAAGCTGTTCCGACCATGTCGAAGAAGGCTGTTTCGAACTTCAAACTACGGGAGAAAATGCCCATTGGTGCGAAAGTGACGCTTCGTGGTGTGAAGATGTATGAATTCCTGGACCGGTTAACAACGGTATCGTTGCCCCGTGTTCGTGACTTCAAAGGCATTAGCGATAAAGGGTTCGACGGCCACGGAAACTATACATTCGGTGTGCAGGAACAGATTATCTTCCCTGAGATTAGCATTGACAAAGTAGCCCGCATTTCGGGGATGGACATCACGTTTGTGACGACTGCCAATACCGATAATGAGAGTTACGAGTTGCTGAAAGCAATGGGAATGCCGTTTGCTAAAAGTGGTAAATAACAACCGATACAAAGGTTAAGATAATGGCAAAAGAATCAATTAAAGCACGGGAACGGAAACGCGAAGCGCTGGTGGCCAAATATGCTGTGAAGCGGGCCGCTTTGAAAGCTGCTGGCGATTACATCGGTCTGGATAAACTGCCTAAAAATGCGTCGCCTGTTCGTCTGCACAATCGGTGCAAATTAACGGGTCGTCCTCGGGGCTACATGCGTAAGTTTGGCATTTCACGGGTAACATTCCGGGAAATG
>JANXVQ010000255.1 GCA_025351545.1 Spirosoma sp. | reverse complement strand
GTGTAATCATTAAAGTCGTTATAGAACTCCTGAGCTTCCGTAAAATTTGTGCGATCCCACCCGTAATAATCATCCATAACGGCCACGCGCGGGTAGAAATAAGCCAGAAAAAAGGTCGTTGAATCCAGTGCTCCTTCCCGTCCGCTTTCAACAGAAACATCATAATGCCAGTCGAACGCAAGCTTTACGGAATCGTGGGGCATTAGCAACTTCGTCAGGGCAACCTGCCTCAGCGTAGCATTACCAGCTTCGCGCCAGGGTTTGGCGGTATTGTTTTCGGTGTATTTATCAATTTGAATACCCGATGTTAAATAATCCGGCGACGCTGGCGATTGGCGGATAGCGCCTGGTTTATGACTATTCAAAATTAATTTGAAAATGAGCGCTTTCAGGGTGTCCGGGCTGTTGTTGACATACGTAATGTCTTCCGTACCGCGAATGGTGCGGTTGGGTGGCGTAGCCGTAATGGTGATGTTATACCGGGCGAAATTCTGCCAGTAATTTTTACCCGGCTTGCCATCCATCGAACGCGTTCCTTTCTGATAGGCCTGCTTCACGTTGCGTGGCATATACAAACTCTGGGCGTTTGCGGCTCCGGTAAGAAAGGATATAAAACAAATTAAAATGAGTTGTCGCATTGCGTTCCGTTGATGGGTTGATCGGCGCTAATTTATCGCTTTACTCCCGATCCACCAGTGCCTTTGTCCAAACCCGCTTCGGTTAGCAGCACAAGTAAAATACGTTGCATGCCCAGATAGCCTTTGTCGTTCAGCCACCATTCATTCAAGGCATGTTCGCCCCCGCCGATGCCTCCACTGCCAATCGTTATGGCCGGAATGCCCAGGGCAATAGGCGTGTTCGCATTGGTCGAGGCCACATCTAGTTGAGGCTCTGCATTCATGTATTTGGTTACGGCTATCGCCCGCTGTACTATGGGAGCCGTAATGTCCGTTTTGCCCGACGGCCGATCCCCGATTTTTTTGACATCTACGGTCAGGTCGGGACCTTGCCGTTTGAGTCCATTTTCTTCTTTCAGTGCTCGCTGAACAGCCGCTTGCAGCAACTGATCGACTTCATTGAGTTTGTCCGGGCTTTCGGAGCGCATATCAATTTCCATCCACGATTCATAAGGTATCGCATTAACAGACGTGCCTCCGCCAATAACGCTGACACTATAAGTCGTTTTCACGCCCTGCCGGGTAACTTTATCGGCCTCGGTTGTAAAATAATAAACGGTTTTTCCGGCGGCACTGTGCGGGTTAACAATACCAAACGAACCATATGAATGACCACCCGGCCCTTTGAACGTAACCCGATAGCGGTGTGAACCCAAGCCACGGTGAACGATACTACTGATGCCGTCGCCATCAACGGCGATATAAGAGTCGACTTTTGGGCCACCTTTTCGGAGCAAGTGCTTCACCCCCCGGAGGTCGCCCAAGCCTTCCTCACCAACCGCGCCGACAAATAATACATCGGCATCAGTTTCGATGGATGCTTTTTCCATGCCTTTCAAAACGGCCAGAATAGCGGCCAGTCCGCGCGTATCATCACCAATGCCGGGCGCATAAAGGGTGTCACCTTTTTGCTTCACGTTGACATCTGTCCCTTCCGGAAAAACGGTATCCAGGTGCGATTCAACTACAACGGTTTTCTTGCCGGAACGGCCTTTTCGTTTCGCAATCACATTGTTTACTTCGTCGATCCAGACCGAATCGGCGCCAGCCTCTTTCATCATAGCCGCGTATTTTTTGGCTCTGACCGCTTCTTTAAACGGCGGGGAGGGAATCTCGGTCAGGGTAAGGTGGTTCTGTTTCGTTTGGGGTTCCAGATCCATGAAAATCTGAAACGCTTTTTTCACCGCAGGCTGATCGGCAAGTGCTTTTACTTCGTCAGCATACCGTTTATCGACCGCTGAGGATTGCGGAGTTTGTTGAGCCTGGAGAGGTTGAGTTGTGAAAAAAAACGGTACTAATGCCAGTGCAAGCAGGGTAGGTATTCGATTCATAGAAAGCGAGTGAGCTGTAAAACGTGCTGAAAAAAATATGAAATTATATTATTCGATGTTGATGAGCCTTTATTTGGCGTAAAAGACTATTATTATAGAATATAATCACTTTAACGTGAGTAAAGTTATCGTTTATTCTGCTAAATGAAGAAATACATACTTCCTCTTTTGCTTATTTGTGCGTCGATGATTACATCGGCCACCGGTCAGTCTATCAAGGCCAAGAACCTGCCGGAAGCGACCATTACCAGCCTGCACGAAGCCATGCAGGCTGGTAAATTAACCGCTGTTCAACTGGTGCAGCTTTACCTGGACCGGATTGAGGCCTACGACAAACAGGGGCCTTACCTGAATGCCATCATTATGGTGAATCCGAAAGCCTTGACCGAAGCGCGTTGGCTTGATTCACTTTATAAAACGACGGGAAAGATGGTGGGACCACTGCATGGTATTCCAATTATTGTGAAAGATAATTATGATACCTACGACATGCCAACCACTAACGGCACGCTGGCGATGAAGAAGTCGATTCCGCCCGACGATGCCTATGTGGTGCGGAAAATTCGGGAAGCGGGAGCCATCATCATTGCGAAATCGAATCTGGCTGAGTTTGCTATGTCGGGCCAGTTTTCGGTAAGCTCTATTTTGCCGGGTTACTCCCGAAATCCGTACGATACCAAGCGGACAACGGCCGGGTCGAGCGGGGGAACGGCAG
>JANXVQ010000851.1 GCA_025351545.1 Spirosoma sp. | reverse complement strand
ATTGATGCGGGCTAAAGCCGATAGCATTGCAATCTTAGTGAAGGGTATGAATGGGGCGGTATCGGTAAATATTGAGCAGGAAGGGCCGCAAGACCAGTTAGCTATAAAAATTAATCGCCCGGCTGCTGCCCGTTACGGCATCAACGTTTCGGAAATCGAGAACATGATTGAAGCCGCCGTTGGTGGTAAAGTGATTGGCTCGATATATGACGAAGCCAAACGGTACGATATTGTGGTACGCTTTACACCCGAAAGCCGGGGTAGTATTGATGCCATCCGACTGCTTCAGGTACCTTCGGCAACGGGGGCCCTTGTTCCCATGAGCGAACTGGCTGACATTCGCTACGTGCAGGGACAGACGAATATCTACCGAATCAACGGCAAACGTATGGTTACGGTCAGGACAAATATTCGGGGGCGCGACCAAGGTGGTTTTGTAAAAGAAATTAGTGAGAAAGTTAGTCAGCACGTTAAAATTCCCGAAGGTTACAGCGTCATTTACGGTGGCCAATACGAAAACCTAGAACGGGCTGGCGGTCAGTTGCTCATCTCGATTCCGCTGACTATCGTGGTCGTGTTCCTATTCCTGTTTATGCTTTACGGAAACGTTCGCGACACGCTGTTAACGCTCACCTGTCTGTTGTTTGCGTTGGGTGGCGGGATTGGTGCCTTGTTGTTACGGGGTTATAATTTCAACGTATCGGCGGGTGTGGGCTTCGTTTCGATCTTCGGGATTTCGGTGATGGCGGGTGTCTTACTCGTGTCAGCCCTGAATAGAAACCTGATTAACAATCCGAAGTCGCTAAAGGAAATCACCATCGAAACGGCGCAGGAGCAGTTTCGGGCTATTATGGCTATTATGGTCGTAGCGATTATTGGTCTCGTGCCAGCCGCGATTTCGAGCGGTATCGGTTCCGATGTACAGCGCCCACTAGCCACCGTAATTATTGGCGGACTAACGACAACGCTGTTTTTCGCCCCGCTCATCATTCCGCCGTTGTTCTATCTGATCAATCGCCGACGTCCTCGCCCAACCCCGCTGGATTCCACCGGCCACCACATACCCGAACCGATTGAAGAAGGAACGGAAATGTAAGAAAAGGCTGAAGGTGGGTGAGTGCTTAAAAAGAAAGTCCTACTAGATGATTAGAGAGAACGCATCGTTGAGCAGGCTCTCGCCTTCCAGAATAGACGACCAAAAAGGCAAACGAGAGGATAATACGTCGCCATTTTTACAGCTCTTTCCAGGAAACGGACCAGGCGGCCTCGTACAACAGCGGTGGTAAAAAGATAATGAAGATCAGCTCCGGGTCCATGTTGAGCATCGGTACGCCGGGAATAAAACTAATAGTCAGGCCAGCCACCACCAGCAACACCGGATTGGCCACTTTTATTTTCTGAGCCAGGATGATCAACAGCACCATGACCAGATAAAACGCAACGTGTTCAAGTGTCGTAATGAAAATTAGGCTATAGAAGCCACCAAAACTACATAAAAAAGTAGGCTGGATGCCTGCTTTCGGTTTGCCAATATATTGATTTCTTGAGTTAGATGTGAATTGGGTGTTGGCACCGGTTATTGAAGGGGACGAAGTTCGATCCGTTTTATCTACTTAAGGATTTGATTTGCCATTTTCCCTCTTTTTGTATCATTAGAATACAACGCAACGGCGATAATCTAATCATTTAATTCACATCTTCCCTCGCTCCATATTTCCCCTTTACTTCTCCGCCACCCACACCTTGTATGGATAAACGCCCCGGTTGCCGAAGGTGTAGAATGGAATAGCAGTGAAGGAGATTGGCTTCGCATTTTTATCTGTAGCCTGTCCGGTAATCACGTTGACGCCGTTTAATAGGTTGGATTGGTACGTTAATTTCAGGGGTGTATTGGCGGATAGCGTGAGGTCGTTCAGATTGGGATTGTCGACGCTTTCCAGCCCGTATACGATGGGGCCGGATGCCAGCGCGACCTTGCCTTTGATCGTCTGAATCGAATCGCTGGGTGTGACGATCCTGGGTTGCATCGGCAGGCTCAGTTCGATACGGTCGCCTTTTTTCCAGGTTCGACGGATCGCTACATACCCGTTCTGTGACTTGACCGACACGGCTTTCCCGTTTACCTTCAGTGACACCGGTGTCTGTACGGCGGAGGTGTACAAATTGAACGGATTTTCCTGACTGTGCGCCCAGCCCGGTATCCGCACCTTCACCGTAAACGCCTTTGTCGCCGTCGGAC
>JANXVQ010000849.1 GCA_025351545.1 Spirosoma sp. | reverse complement strand
CCACTTGACCGTTTTTATAAGAAAACCCTGTCGGGGGTGGTGACTATGGTTCCATGACCGGGACATTTCCAGGCGTCGTTGCTGACCAATACGGGGTTTCCAGCGTATTTTTCCCACGGACCTTGCAGTTTTTCGGCACGGGCCAGGCCAACCTGGTAATTACATCGGGCACCACAACAGGCGTTGCCCGAATAAGTCATGTAGTAATAACGTCCTCGTTTGACAATAGCCTGCCCTTCGGCACCGCCAGATTCCCAGTTATTACGGTCGGCTTTTAGTAACGTAAAGGCTTTGCCCGTAATCTTGAGTCCGTCGGGAGCCAGTTCAGCTCCTATAATCTCGATGTCCTTTCCCTTGTCAAGCCCGTACGCTTTCCAGGTAATATATAACTTTCCTGCATCTTCGAGCACAAAAGCATCAATGGCTTCTGTAGTCCACTCGATTAACAACCCTTTGTCAGTGAAGCCTTTGTGAAGGTCTCGGGTGGTGGCGACGCCGATGTACGACCGTTTGTCTGATTTTCGGCGGGCGGTATAATAGACGTAATAGGTGCCATTTCGGTAAAACAATTCCGGAGCCCAATAACTTCCCATTGTCCATTCCGGCGCCGTTTTGAAAACAGGACCAATGTATTCCCAATTGACCAGATCGGTTGAGGTGTATATCGGATAGGGTGGTCCCCACTCCGACGAAGTGCCCGCGGCATAGTAGGTGTTGCCAACACGGATGATCGACGGATCGGCAAAATCGCCCGCTATGACCGGATTTCGATACGTAATGATATCACGACGGGATGGAGGAGCCGACTGCGCCAAACACCCCATAGCTATCAGTATAGTAATAAGGCAGGTTAGTGAAAATTTTATCATTGGCTATTTAATTCCAGGCGATGAGTACCAGCCGATAGGTCGTGTTGTACCAACAAGTAAGCCACACTGGTTATATACGAGTGTGGCTTACTTGTTGGTACTTATTTTTTAGAAATCGATAGGCCAACCTGCCGTTATTTCTGGTCGGAAACAAGCAAAACAGTTGTGGTGTCGGGAATGACAACCCGTTCTATTTTTCCGACCAGGAATATGTACGAACAGGCGCCAATTAACCCTAAGGCACCAATGAACACCAGAGCCGGCTTAAAATCTCCACCCTGTACCAGATAGCCGATAGCAATTGGCACCACAATGGAGGACAGATTGCCCATAAAATTGAATACGCCACCCGTTAGTCCAATCAATTTTTTTGGCGATAGTATGGATACAAACACCCAGGAAATCAAAGCCATACCAGTACCAAAAAACGCCAGTGATAAGAAGAAGATGACCAGGGCGATATCGTTTGTGTAATTGGCACCAATGATGCTGAATGATAACAGAAGTCCAAAAATAATGGGGGCTTTTCTGGCCACACTTACCGATTTTCCCTGCCGGACTAACCGATCGGACAGAAAACCGGATAGCAGTAAACCCGCACAGGCAGCCAGGAAAGGTATCGAAGACAGATAACCCGATTTAATAAAGCTTAAGTGCCGGTATTCTACTAGATAGGTTGGAAACCAGGTCAGGAAAAACCAAAGGTTGGCATTGACAGCAAACTGCCCGATGTAAACACCCCACAATGTCCGGCTCGAAAAAATATGTTTCACATTAGACCATCGCCATAAATTAGCCTGGACCTTAGTCCGGTCTTTTACTCTGAATAACCCTCCGCCTTCTTCAATATAATCCAGTTCGGCCTGATTGACTGTTGAGCTATCCAGCGGATCTCGGTAGAAAAGATACCAGATAATCCCCCATATCAACCCAACCAGACCCGTACCAATAAATAGACCTTGCCAGCCAGCGTAAACTTGAACGATTGCCAGAATCGGGCTTAGAAAAGCCAGCCCAATAAACTGTCCTGATACATACATGGCAATAGCCGACGCTCGCTCATTATCTGGAAACCAGCTCGTTACAATCCGGTTGTTAATTGGGTAAGAAGGAGCTTCCAACGTGCCAGTGGCCAATCGAAGAAAAAACAGACTGGCAATCCCTCTCACAAGTACATGCGCCAGCGTAACTATTGACCAGGTAATTAAACAGAACGCATATAAGACACGCGGACCAAATCGATCGGCTATTAACCCGCCGGGAATCTGCAATGCGGCATATGCCCACCCGAAAGCCGACAAAATATAGCCTAACTCAATCTTGGATAAGTGCAGATCTTTTCCCAGTGCCGAAGCAGCAACCCCAATATTAGTTCGGTCCAGGTAACTAATGGCTACATTGACGAATACGAGTGCTAACATCCCGTAACGCGCTCGGGTTGGTTTTTTGCTACTTATCTGTTCCATTATGAGGTAGTTAGGGAATGATGAACTTTACAAATTGTCTGTAGGTGGTGTGATGTCGGGTTCTTAAACCCGACATTTCGCGTCAGCCACTGTGTCGGGTTTGGGAACCCGACATCACCCGGCCCGACATCAGCACTATAAATCTATCTGGCCGTCCAGCCGCCATCTACGGTGAGCATGGAGCCAACCATAAACGTAGCGGCATCGCTGGCCAGAAAAATAGCGGCTCCCTGAATCTCCCGCAGATGCCCCCAACGGCCCAGCGCTGTAGCGCCCACCACAAATTTTCTTCCTTCTTCGGTATCGGCAATGGGCAGATTCATTTCGGTCAGGAAAGGCCCCGGACAAATAGCATTGACGTTGATATTGAACGGAGCCAATTCCAGAGCAAGCGCGCGGGTCATCTGCACAACGGCCCCTTTACTGGATGTGTAGGGCGTCCGATTCGACAGGCCTACTAAACCCAATGTGCTGGCCAGATTGATAATACTTCCCCTGCCTGCCTTTTTCATGACTGCCGTTACGGCTCGGCAACAAAGCCATGTGCCGGTCACGTTGACCTCCATCACTTTATTGAAATCTTCCGGTGTGATTTCGTCAATGGCTCCCCGAATATTTATTCCGGCACTATTGATCAGAATATCGACTTGCCCAAAAGTATCTATGGCGGCTTGTACCATCGCTTCCGTTTGCGCTACATCTGTAATATCGGCAGCGAAAGAGACAGCGTTTACGCCAAAATCAGCCCTTATTTCCTGAGCGGCTTGTGCGCCTTCATCCGCATTTCGATTCACTAACATCACATTGGCACCTGCCGATGCTAATCCGGCCGCCATCGCTAAACCAAGACCTTTGGAGCCACCGGTAATGATGGCTGATTTTCCGTTGAGGTCAAATTGCTTTATGCCCGGAAGTAGTTCTTTACTCATCTTACTGATAATTGTTGCTTGTAATTATTTATTTTTTGCCGTTTTTATGGAAAAATAAGAATGGCATAAATTTGAATTAAGTCATAGTCTGGCTTGGTATGACCGCAACGGAGGACCGTCCTGGTGGGGTCATACACCTTTATTTCATTCCCAGTTTATCCTTACTGTAATTCAGACAGGCGATAATATTATCTTCTTCAAGGGCAAGTTTAGCTTCGGGCGTCAGTTGGGAAACCCGGGGAAGTCCACCAGGATACTTGTTCTCCCTAACGATTCGGAGCATTCGGGCCAGCTCAGAACCCGGCAACGTACTGAAGGTTTCCCAGTAGGAACTCGTTAAACAGGGAATTTCCAGCGGGTCCCGCGTGATCATTTCCAGACTGAATGTGCCGGTTGGGTTATGCTTTCGGCAGAGATCGACCATCTTTGGCAGGTCCAGCATGCCTTTTCCCATAGGCACTTCCGATAGCAAAAATCCATTTTTATATTCCTCAACCGCCATGTCTTTTACGTGCGTACTAAACACATACGGTGCCAGCGTTTGAACAACTTCCATCGGATCTTCCAGCAACGCCATGCTATTGCCAAAATCGAGGGTTACGCCGATCCATTCGCTATTGACTTGTTTCAAAAGATTCACCAGGTCTGTGGCTCGCCAGTCTTTATGGTTTTCGACACCCAGTTTGACTTTATGTTTACGCAGAACCGGCTCAGCCAGTTGTAACGAAGCCAGGGCGCTCTTTTTCAGTTCTTCAAAGGCTTCGGGAGAGTGATACGTTTCATACCGCCGTCCGCTCGAACAGACCGTTCGTAGTATCTGCGCTCCGGCTTCCCTGGCATTGGCAACATCCTGTTCAAACTTTGGAACATCTTCCGCTTTTTTTGGTAAGCCGATCGACCCTTCCAGATAGAGGCCCAGCTTTTCCCGCTCATCGCGTACCTTCCTGGCAAAGTCGGTTGACCAACCATTTACGATTACCTGTACACCACCAGCACCGAGTTGATGACAATGATCAAGCAGTTCAATAGCAT
Organism: Spirosoma sp.; assembly: GCA_025351545.1. GTDB lineage: Bacteria > Bacteroidota > Bacteroidia > Cytophagales > Spirosomataceae > Spirosoma. The sequence goes on along the minus strand of JANXVQ010000849.1, from coordinate 4,204 downwards.
TAGTGAAGGCCGGATACTTTTTGCTGTCTATTTTCGAATTCCAGCGACTCCAATACGAGTGAACAACGATGCCCATTCGCTTATCCGCAAAAAAATCGGGCACATTGGGGAACGATAGAGCCATTGCTCCAGCTGTAGTCCGCTGCAAAAAATCTCGTCTATCCATTAGCATGCAAGTAAGTGATTGTCAAGGGTGGTTAAGGATTGGTAAATTGCTCAGGAGTGGTCATTGATTGCTTAATTACCCAAACAATCAATGACCACTTCCTAATGGATGTTATTTTGCGCTGGCAGCCTGATTATCAAGCATGTATTTGTTCAATTCTTTGGCTGTCCAGGGGATAACCCGGCCTTGTGCCGTAACGCGGGTCATGCCAACGGTTCGTTTGCCAATTGGTCCTCCATTATTACCCCATTCATTGCGGATGTACATCAGAATAGAGGTGATCGACGCGTCGTCCATCGTTGAATGAGAGGGCATAACCGGGAGAATGTCCGGTGCGTCGTAGATCCGTTTGTTAATTTCTATTGGCCCTTCCATGCCGTGTAACAGGATAAGCGCTAATCGTTTTTCGTCGCCCACTACCCATTCAGAGCCAATGAGGGGCGGACCAAACCGGGCCAAACCCGCCCCATCGGTTCCATGGCAACCCGAACATGTATTCAGGTAAAGCTGCCGTCCCGATGCAAATAGCTTCTGTTCGTCGTCGTTCAGTAAACTCTTTTTTACTACGCTGCTTTTAGCCGCAATATGGCCGGGCCACTCAAACATGGCGTCTAACGTGGCCAGACGCGAAGGGTCAATTTTATGACTGGACTGGGTCAATAAGGTGGGTGCCGATGCGAGTTTTACAGGCTTCACTTTGCTACTGCTCCCAGCTATCGACATGCTGGTGAGTATCGCTTTTTCCTGCCACCCCAATGTTTCCTTGTGCGTATCCAATAAGGCTAACAGCGCGGTCAATTCAGCCGTGCTTCTCTTCCGAACAATTGACGTCGTCAGCATCTCCATGAAAATTTCTTTCGGTGGTTCAGCCGTTTGCCATTGTGGTGATTTCATCAGCCGCTGCAAAAAGGCAAACTCCTGATTCTGAAGGCTACTCATGGCCGCATCCCGAATCAGCGCGGATTCGCCATAACGCCCGACAATGTTTGCTAGCAGTTGTTGGGCTACTGGCTGGTCAAGAATGCCAGCCGTGAACGTCATCTGAAGAATTTGTTCGATTGGTGCTTTCTCCCACCGGGACAAAAGTTGCTCACCTACTTTTGTCCGAACGGTTCTGTCCGCTTTTGCAAACGGTTCAAGCAGTCGCAGGGCTGTCGAACTGATAAGCGCATTCGGGTCGTTTACCAATCCCAGTAACGTAGTGGAATTACTCAGCTTTAAGCCATCCAGTGTCCATAAAGCATGGAATCGGCCTAATTGGTTAGGACCTTTCACGGATAAATTCGTTAGGGATGAACCGATTTTGGTATCATTTCGCTCGATCAATAAACGCTGGGCCATATCCCGATGCCAGCCGTCGGGGCTCGATAATTCAGCAACGAGTTGATCGGGCGACGCGTCTGACAGTTTTTTCGCTTTTTGGGCTTTCCAATTTTCTGGCACAACACGCCAGATACGTCCCCGATTGATAGGTTTAACCAGATCGCGGGCAATAGTTTGCTCTTTCAGATAAGGCGTTACGTAAGCTTTATGTTGAATAAGCCCCCGATACATATCGGCGATATACAAGGCTCCATCAGGCCCGGTAGCGATGTGAACCGGTCTGAATCGCTCATCCGTTGAGGCCAGGAACTCGGTGCCGGGATGTGGGTCACGAGCCGCAATCAGCAGCCCTTTATCTTCGACAACATTACGTTTGACCAGATTTCCGGCGGGTTCGCAGACGAAAACATTTCCGTAATAATCTTTAGGTAAGGCCGTTCCCCGATAAAATAGTGGCGAACACGCAGCTGTAAATTCCCGTAAATGACCATCCTTATCCAACGTTCCGGGTATATAACCCCGGTTAACCGCCGGATTGGGTCGTATTGGATACACCCGTCGATCGAGGGTAACGCCATAATCGATGCCCGTTGTTGGTTTGTAATTTTTATTGCGGGACAGATAGTTGGGTGGAACCAGATCGGCGTGAAGCTGCGACCAGTTGTAATTGTAGTACAAGCGGCCTTTATCGTCGTGGCTGATACCCCATTGCCCACGAAACTCGGTACTGTCACGTAGCCATTTCCCGTCCGTCAGCTTGTAGCGAAGTCGCGCTTTTGCATTGTAAAACCAGTTGTCTATTCCCCGCAAGAGGCCATTTGGGGCATGTTCGGGCAGGCCGCTGGCAGCATACTCTGCATCAACCAGGGTTTTGGTATCGGCCTTCAAATCACCATTTGTGTCCTGGGTGAGCCACAAAGCCCCGTTTTCGGCAATTAGTGCGCCCCCTTTTACCAAAGCAATCGCTCTGGGCATGACCAGACTATCGAGATAAATTTTACTGACATCCATCTGCCCATCGCCATCGGTATCTTCCAGAACCGATACGCGGCCAACGCGTTTGTCTTCACCATTTCCATCAACATCCGGCATAAAGCCCCTCATTTCGACGACCCATAGCCGGCCATTTTCATCGAACGTGAAAACCACCGGGTCTTCAACCATTGGCTCAGAGGCAACAAGCTGAATTTTTAAACCCGGTTCAAGCTGAAACGTAGCCGCTTCTTCGGTGGGTGTTCGTGCCGGAGACGGACCTTCGTCCAATAAACTACCGAATTTGGCTTTAAAGCTTAACAGGCAAAAAAGGCCAACACCAAACAAGGATAAATAATAGGCGGGCTTAATCATGAATATAAACGGCTTTATTATTTTCGGGACAACTTGATTTCTCTCTACCAACCACTGTTTATAAAAAGCTTATTAGGTCTCACAAATACTTCAACCAATTCTATAAATTTTATAACGGAGTTAAGTAGTCACGTAGTCTTAGACTGAACTTTGACAAAGCTGATAACTCTGATGATTAATGAACTATAGTATCAGCTCTGTCAAAGTTTTTGCACGAATACTTATAGATTTAGTAGAACAGTAAATTCAGTCTCATTTATCATTTAAGAAATACATTGTTCCACCAGACGAAGCACATTTACTGCATGTTAAACCGATTTGCTGATCAGGTAGCTATTATTACGGGAGGTGCCGAGGGCATTGGAAAAGGTATTGCCCAACGAATTGCTTCTGAAGGAGCAACGGTTGCTTTGTTCGACATTAACGGTGCTTTACTCGAACGTACCGTGGCTGAGTTTACCGCGAAGGGACAGGCTGTAACGGGATATGTTGTCGATATTTCGGATGAAATATCGGTGGCAAACGCTGTTGAAAAAATAGCGCAAACCTTTGGGCGACTGGATATTATGGTTAATTCGGCGGGTATTGTGGGACCTACCAGTACAAAGATTGCAGACTATTCTGTTGATGATTATGATAAAATATACCGCATCAATTTACGAGGGGCATTCCTGATGACTAAGTATGCGGTTAAACTTATGGAGAAGGCGAATTATGGCCGGATTCTCCATTTAGCATCCATTGCCGGAAAGGAAGGAAACCCATTCATGACTGGTTATTCGTCTATGAAAGCGGGTGTTATCGGCCTGGTGAAAGGCGTCGGAAAAGAATATGCTGAAACAGGTATTACCGTAAACGGTCTGGCCCCGGCAGTTATAAAAACGGCGTTGAATGAACATACCGCTCCCGAACAATTGGCCTATATGACCGCTAAAATTCCTATGAAACGGTTGGGTACGGTAGAAGAAGTCGCTTCCATTGCCGCCTGGATTTTATCAAAAGAAGCTAGTTTCAATACGGGCTTCATCTTCGACCTATCGGGCGGGCGGGCTACTTATTAAGGAGTTTCCAGGAGTGGCGCGTGATTCGTTGCGAATAGGTTTGACCGTAACTGGCGACTTTTCCAGCAACTCTGTGATATACGTTTCGCAGAAAGTAAACCAGTCTATATCGGCCCTTTATAGGGGTAAGAAAACGGATTGGTGAGTTTATTTAGCGGTTAAATTGCCTTCAATCTCCAGAATTCGACTCAATAATATAGTTATCTCTTTATCAAAATCACTCACGCTGGTGTTCAAAAGCCATAAACCAATACCTACTTTTTATGAACGTTTCTGACCCGTTGAATTTTAGAAAAAAGGGCTTTGT
>JANXVQ010000665.1 GCA_025351545.1 Spirosoma sp. | reverse complement strand
ATACGAGGGTCGCAGCATGCGCCGCGCGCACGCGGGGCTCAGCGTGACGGGCACGGCATTCGATCTCGCGGTCATGCATTTCAACGAATCGCTCCTCGCCGTTGGCGCCAGCCCGGAAAGCATCGAATGCGGCTCTATAAGCTCGGTAGGACTAAGCGCCGTTCCGCAACGTTCGCACTGATCACCGTAAGCATTAGGGTTTCCACAAACCGGACAGGTGCCAACGATATAACGATCGGCCAGAAATTGCCCGGCTACTTCGTCATAATATTGCTCCGTAACCTCTTCGTCGAAGTCGCCTTTTTCGTAGAGTTTTGTGAAAAATTCCTGCGACGTTTCGTGGTGAATCTGGTTCGACGTTCGCGAATAAATATCGAACGAGATGCCGAAGTCAATGAAGGCCTGCTTAATCTGGCCGTAGTATTTATCGACGACCTGCTGGGGCGTGATGCCTTCTTTCTTGGCTTTGATTGTGATGGGTACGCCGTGCTCATCGGTGCCGCTGATAAAGGCGACATCTTTCCCCGTTGAGCGGAGGTAGCGCACATAAATGTCGGCGGGGAGGTAGCATCCGGCAAGGTGACCGATGTGAATCGGGCCGTTTGCGTAGATAAGAGCCGCCGTGACGGTATAGCGTTGTGGGTTTTCGAGAGACATAATCCAGGAATTGGAGCGCAAAATTAGCAATTCAGGGCCGAACGTTGTTATGTTTACGTAAAGAGTACAGTCAGGCCACTATGGACAACACCACGCCGAACACGAATAATTTCCTTAACTGGGTCGAAATCAAAAACTTCAATTGACATCATTACTGACTAATCCGGTTTTTATCACGGGAGCTACGGGTTTTATCGGCTCCCACATTGCCCGACAATACCTGGCCGATGGGCATCTAGTCTCAGCGCTCTATCGTCCGCAACATGGTTACGGCATGCTAGCTGATGTGGCTGAACAAATCACCTGGCATGCCGGCGATGTATTGGATATTCCGTCGCTCGAAGCGGCTATCGTCGTCGGACGCGACCCCGGCATTATAGACGTAATTCATGCGGCTGCCATTGTCTCGTTTGTGCCAAAAGATCGTGATCGGATGGAACATGTAAATGTTGAAGGTACTGCTAATGTCGTGAATGTTTGCCTGAAAGCGGGCGTACGAAAACTGGGTTATATTAGCTCGGTTGCGGCTATGGGCCGACCAACGGCGAAAGGAGGGAAGGCCAGCGAATCCACCCCAATCAATGAAGATCAGAAATGGGAAGATTCGCCCAATAACTCAGCTTATGCCAAAACCAAGTATTGGGCTGAACTGGAAGTCTGGCGGGGTGTGGCTGAAGGGCTGAATGCGGTAATGGTCAATCCATCTATCGTGCTGGGCGTGGGCGACTGGAGCCGAAGCAGTCTCCAACTCATTAAGTATGTACGTGATGAAAAACCGTTCTACCCGGCGGGTTTAGTCAATTATGTGGATGTGCTCGACGTAACGGACGTACTCATCAAATTAATGCAGTCTGACAGGACATCCCAGCGGTTCATCCTGAGTGGGGGCACCATTCCGTATCGTTCCTTGTTAGAACAGATAGCCGTTGTGTTGGATAAGCGTCCGCCAACGAGGCAAATTTCGCCCACAATAACCCGTTTTCTCTGGCCGTTGGAGGCCGTGCGGGCGTGGCTGACAGGGAGGGCTCCGCTTATTACCCGCGAAACGGCTCGATCGGCGAGTTCATTGTTTCAGTACGATGGACACAAAATTGAGGAGGTGCTTGATTTTCAGTACCGACCCTTAAGTGATACTCTTAAGCGCGTGGCAGCCGCTTTAGAGTAGATCCAAAGGGTTCGTAAATTTTTGGATCGGGGTTGGAGTTTTGGTTTTTTGAGTTTATATTTCACTGCCAAAGGATAAACCGCGCCAGTGGTGCGGCCCCTATCCGCACACATTTTGAAGGCAATAGCATGGAGCAAGAGTTCGAAGAACGAGAAGGCGATATTAAAGAATCAATCCGGCGTTTTGAGCAGATGCTGGACCAGCAACAAAGCCAGTTTTTCGACCTGGATGTCTATGAACAGATGGTTGAGCATTACCTCAATCAAGGTGATTTAGACAAGGCGCTTAAAGCCGCCGAATCCGGTCTGGAAAACTTCCCTTATGCCCTGGAGCTGATGCTTGACAAAGCCCAGATTCTGGCTAATTTTCAACGATTCGACGAATCGCTGGAATTGCTGGAACGGGCTTCTCTATTTAATCCCGGCGATCTCGACGTGCCCTTTATGCAGGGGTCAGTCCTGAGCATGGCTGGTCGTTATGAGGAGTCTATCCGAATACTGGAAGAGCTGCTCGACCGTGCCGATGATAAGGACGATATTCTGTTTCAATTGGGCCAGAGTTATCAAAACTGGGGTAAATATGCTGAAGCCATTACGCAGTACAAAAGGTCTATTGCGTTAAATATCAATAATGAAAATGCACTTTATGAGCTGGCGTTTTGCTTAGATGTAACGGGTGAGTTAGAGAATAGTCTGACTTATTACCAGCAACTGATTGATACGGACCCGTATTCCTACAATGCGTGGTATAATATTGGAATTGCTTACAGCAAATTAGCCCGTTATGCCGAGGCTGCCGAAGCATACGATTATGCCGTCATTATCAAAGCTGATTTTGCGTCGGCGCATTTTAATCTGGGCAATACCTATATGAATTTAGGGTTGTTCGAGAAGGCCGAAGCATGCTACCGTGAGACGCTGAAACATGAAGAAGCTACGGCTGATACCTACTGTCACCTCGGGGCCAGTCTGGAAAAACAGGACCGGATTGCTGAAGCCATCAAAGAGTACCGCGAAGCCATCAAGCTAGATGCCAAATGGGATGAAGCGTGGTATGGAATCGGCGTTTGCCTGAGTGAATCGGGCAAGTGGTATGAAGCACTGCCATTTCTACAAAAAGCGGTTAAATTAAGCGACCAGAACGGCGAATATTATCTGGCCATAGCCGAAACGGAATATAAAATTGGTAATGTAATATCAAGTGTCGAAGCGTTCGAGAAGGCGGCTGAAGTAGATGCCGAAAACCCCGACGTTTATCTGACGTGGTCGTTGGTGCCGTTCGATCAGGGCGATTTCCTGCGGGCCAATGAGATTGTTCAATCAGGTATTAGTGATATGCCGGAGGAAGCCGATTTGTATTATCGCTCGGCAGTTTATTTGATTCATGCCGGTCATTATCGCGAATCACTGATTCAGTTAGAAGCTGCTCTCTCACTGGACTATGATGCTCACGTTCAATTGTTTGAGTTCTTTCCGGAACTGGAAAAACAGAAGGCACTGTACAAAATAATTCAGCAGTATAAGAAAGAATAAATCGTATGATTCCATAAAAACGGCTCCTAATCAGTAGGGGCCGTTTTTATGGAATTATGGTCAAGTTGGACCACGCTGCGACTTTCATAAATAAAACGAGACGTTTTAATTTTAGTACATGGGTAAAATGTAATTTTACCCATGTATGGTTTAAACTGACTTCTGAATGGGCTTTGCATTGCTGTATGGCGCGAAATTTGGTTAGTACAAAAATAACAATCAAATGCAAACCAGCGAAAGCAAACAAATTATGGCAGTTTATGAAATAATGATTATCAGTATATTGCTGGTAATCACCGGCATACCGTGTCAGGCACAAGAACAAGTAGGAGTGAAAAAGTCGAATGTTGGCTATAGCCAAAGGCCCAATGAGGCAACTCCTATTACAAATGCATCAACTGGTCAGCGCATGACAATGGAACAATACGGTCAACTAAGTAAAGAAGATCCGTATGCCTATCATTTGGTGCCCGATTATGATGAATTTGGCCTGTCAAATACGTATACGATGCGGCAGGCTACGGCAGAAGAGCATGAAACGCATCGCTATCGCGACCGGGATCCTGCCAAACAACCGAAAGCCGGGCAGCCTGTAGCGCCTTTTGTTATGACAGCCCTGGATGGAAAAACGTACCGCTCGACCGATTTACTTGGTAAAGTGGTTATTCTGACCTTTTTGGTGAGCTTAGAGAAAACCTTTTGGTCTGACCAGCAGACTGAAGATTTTGTTACTGTATTAAAGCCATATCAGTTAGGAAAGGCTCCCGTCAGTTTAGCTGTCCTAAATAGCGAACAGACAAAAGACGTGTCCAACTCTACTGGTAAAACATTACCATTTATGCCAGTGCCCAATGCCTACGGTTTTCATAATAAGTACCACATAACCAGCGTTCCGACGTTTATTGTCATTGATAAAACCGGGAAAGTGGCCGCCAATATACAAGGCGCAGGGAGTTATGAAAAATTGAAACAAGTATTGGTATTTGTAACACAGTAAGGTATGATGTCAGATAAGTTGTGACCTGATAGGCTAAAAGTGAACGGAACGATACAGGAATGGGTTAGTCTGCCAAGTTTACATATATGACTAATTTCTATTGCCGCAACATTAATGAGCCGTTACGCGGCCTATTAAGCTATTGGTATACTAACCGCTCTCTAGTTTTTTGTTGTCTGATAAGTGTTTGGTTTACAGTAGATTCAATGGGACAGTCTGATTCTGCCCGACTGACGAAGCATGACCGGCAGGAAACATCCCGCCCCGATTCGTCGGCTGATGTATGGGATGTGTATTATCAATTTATCAACAGGAAAGGTCATCGTCCCATCGAGAGCTCGCAAGCGGGATTTCATCCGTCAATTTTTCCGGAATTGGCTTATTCCATTCAAACGGGTCTTGCCGTGGGTATAAGTGCCAATCTATCGTTTACCAGCGCCGACCCGGAACAGAACACATCTACTATTGTTACAACACCTCAATACACTCAATACCAGCAGGTTATTGTTCCAGTCGTAGTTAATATCTGGACTAAAGGAAATCGGTACAATATCATAAGTGACTGGCGATATTATGATTATTCGGCGGATAATTTTGGGTTGGGAAACAACTCACGCGCCGACGTTAATGACCGACTTTATTACTCATACCTGCGGTTGAGTCAATCTGTTTTACGGCAGGTTGCGCCAAATTTTTCCGTCGGAATTGGTTATGCGCTCGACTACCACTGGCATGTTAGGGAAGAGAATAGTACGCCCCAATTAAACGACGATTTTCAACGGTACGGTTCAATTGATCATTCTGTTTCATCCGGCCCGACCTTCAGTATGCAATACACGAACCGGCGCAATCCCAATAACCCTCAGAGTGGATTTTTTGGCAGCGTGGTGTTTCGGGACAATCTGCAATGGTTTGGAAGTGATCAAAACTGGCAATCTGTTATTGCTGATTTTAGGAGATATGTCCCTTTATCAGACAATGGGCGGCATATTCTTGCTTTTTGGAGTATGAACTGGCTTACTTTTGGCGGTCAGGCTCCGTATTTAGATTTGCCCAGTACAGGTTGGGATACGTACTCTAATATTGGAAGGGGCTACACACAAGGGCGATTTCGAGGAAGAAACCTGGTGTATTTAGAAACAGAATACCGCACTTTACTACTCTCCAATGGCTTATTGGGCGGAGTCATCTTTGCCAATATGCAAACCTATAGTGACTACCCGAACTCAAATCATTTTGGTAAACTTCTGCCGGGTGGTGGCGTAGGACTTCGGCTCAAAGTAAACAAGCATTCAAACCTGAATCTAGCCATTGATTACGGCTTTGGTATTGGCGGGTCGAAGGGGTTATTTCTGAATTTAGGAGAGGTCTTTTGACGTAATACCTTAGGCAAATCGGTCTGGATTAAAGGCGAAAATGTCCATACTATCGGCCTCACCGTTTATCACTTCGCTGACCAGTTTCCCCGTAGCCGGCCCCAAACTAAGGCCCATCATGCCATGCCCCGTGGCCAGCACCACATTGTCATACCGCTTAGGTCGGCCAATATAGGGCAGGCCATCTGGAGAGCAGGGACGCAAGCCCCGCCAAACTGCATCGACTTCAGGTATTTCGACGGGTACATCCGGATAATACTGATTGATCGACTGCACAATACCACGCACCCGGTTCATGTTGATAGTCATGTCTGTACCGGCCACTTCGAGCGTACCCGCAAATCGCATACCGTTTTCCATTGGTGTCGCTGTAGCACGGGCTTCGAGCATAATGGCCGGAATACGCACGTTGTTCGTGACATTTCGAAGCATAAAACTATACCCTTTGCCGCCCTGCAATGACAGACTCAAACCCAATAATCGGGCCAGCGATGGCGACCATGCCCCCCCTGCTACAACCACTTCATCGACCGGGTAACTGCCCTGAGCGGTTTCCACTGAGTCTAAGCGCGAACCAGTTTTTCCGAATCCCGTTACAGCCTGATTTTCAAGAATAGTGACACCTTGCCGACGCAGGTAGCTTACTAATGAACGAATTAACTCGCCCGGATTCAGGTGAGCATCACCGGGATAGTACACCGCTCCCCGTATATCAACGCGCGTATTTGGCTCCAGATCCTGAACCTGCTGACCCGTTAAGACCCGCGCTTCGATACCGGATCGGTTAGCTACGTTGGCTTCATCGGCCATCTCGTGTTCGGCCGACGCTGTTTTGTAAAGCATCAACAGGCCCCGTTCCTGCCACTCAAATTCCAGGTCACCATTCGCGGCCAAATCCTGATACAATGTTTTGCTAAGCAGGCTAATATCGCGCAGAACCGGAATTGCCCGTTCGACGTGTTCAGGCGTTGAATGGCGATAAAAGAGCCATCCCCATCGAGCTAGGTCAATATTCAGACGGGGTTTAACATAAAACGGGCTGGTCGATTTGAGCATCCAGCGCATACCTTTTGCCATCATGCCCGGCTGCGCCAATGGAATTATATGGCTGGGCACAATCATCCCCGCGTTACCAAACGAGCAGCCGTCGGCAATGGGATTCTGATCAAACAGCGTAATGCGATGACCCGCTTTGTGCAGATAATAGGCCGAACAAAGCCCAATTATTCCTCCACCAACAATACCAATCCTATTCGAGGCCCGATGTGTCATATTACCTGAAATCCATAAACATATGGATCGTCTTCGTCCAGAATTAAGTGATTATATCCATAAATTCTGGCCCAGCCTTCAACACTTGGCACGATGGCCGGATGATTGGCTAACTGCGCTTCTTCTTCGATACGACCATTGAAAATCGACCCGATAATACTCTCATGCACAAACGTTTCGCCCGGTTTCAGGCGACCCTGCGCGTACCATTGTGCCATTCTTGCTGATGTGCCGGTGCCGCAAGGCGAACGATCGATGGCTTTGTCGCCGTAAAAAACTGCGTTGCGCGCCGTGGAAGTTTCCTGAATGGGTTTACCTGTCCAGAGAATATGACTTAGCCCGTTGATCGTCGGGTTTTCGGGGTGAACAAACGTATACTGTTCGTTCATGCGTTGCCGCATCACCCGCGCCCAGGCAATAAGCTGCTCCGCTTTATAGAGTTCCAGACCGGCGAAGTTCGGTTGGGGATCTACGATGGCGTAGAAATTTCCACCATACGCTACATCTACCGTCAGCAAGCCCAGGTCAGGACATTCCACCGTCAACTTCTCGGCAGCCAGATACGATTTGATGTTCGTAATTTTTACCGATGTTACTTTCCTGCCTTCCTGCTGATACTCAGCCCGCACCAGCCCGGCGGGAACTTCCAGATTCAATACGCCGGGCGTTTTGGGTCGAATCAGGTTTTGCTCGATAGCGACCGTAACCGTGCCAATGGTGCCATGCCCGCACATGGGCAAACAGCCGGACGTTTCGATGAATAGTACGCCAGCGTCATTCGCCGGGTCGATGGGCGGATACAGAATACTGCCCGACATCATGTCGTGCCCGCGTGGTTCAAACATCAGTCCTTTCCGAATCCAGTCGTAGTCACGCAGAAAATGCTGCCGTTTCTCGCTCATGGTTTCCCCTTGCAAAAACGGGATGCTGCCGCCCGTAACCACCCGAACCGGATTGCCGCACGTGTGTGCATCGATACAGAAAAAATGAAATTCAGCCATAAGTTACTGAGTCGGGCTTAAGACCGGACGATTAGCCAGCGCCATTTTTATAACTTGCTGAACCTGTTCGCGTTCAGCGCCAATCAAAGGCAACCGTGGTGCCCGAACATGCTCAGAACCAATGCCCGTTGCCGTTGCCGCCATCTTGATATATTGCACCAGTTTTGGATGGATGTCCAGTTCGAGCAAGGGCATAAACCACCGGTATATTTCCAGTGCTTCGGCAATCTGACCAGCTTTAGCCAAGTCATAAATGGCGATTGTTTCCTGCGGGAACGCATCCACTAAACCACCGACCCAGCCATCACAACCTAACAGCAATGCTTCCAGCGCCAGCGTATCAACGCCACCCATCAGATTAAACCGGTTGCCAAACGCATTGCGCATCCGGGTAATATTGGTCAGGTCGCGGGTCGATTCTTTTACGGCCTGAATGTTGGGGAACTTAGCCAATTCCTCAAACATGGCCACGGTGGTCATGATTTTATAATCGACCGGGTTGTTATAAATCATGATCGGTAATGACGTTTCCTGCGCTACCGATGTAAAGAACGCAACCGTTTCGCGGGCGTCGGCGGGGTAGCGCATGGGCGGCAGTAGCATCAGACCGTCGGCACCGTTGGCTTCGGCTTCTCGAGCACGGGCGATAGCCTGCTTAGTGCCTTGCTCGGCAATGTTGACCAGCACCGGCACCTGACCCTGACAAATGCCTAATGCCGACTCCAGCAGAGCGATTTTTTCTTCGTTCAGCAGCGTGCTGGCTTCGCCCAATGAGCCGCCAATGATAAATCCGTGAATGCCAGCGTCGAGTTGAGCGTGCAGGTTTTTTTCAAAAAGCGGCAGATCCAGTTGATCACCGGCCGTAAACGGAGTCAGGAGTGCGGGATAAACACCTTCCCACTGTACGGAAATATTCATTGGCGTTATGTCTTTTTAAAATTAGTGAATCAAAGTTCCTGAATAGTCCAGGAAGTTCGTTGCCTATAATGAATGGATACTAATACTCATTTAACTAAATTTGGCTATTTATGTCAGATAATTAGTCAAATTGGTATCGATGAAGCCATTGCTCTTTCGGGTGCCCACCGTCGATGACCGCTCGTTTCGAATTGAGCAAGACAACGCACCTCACTTTTACGGTCAACTGCATTTCCATCCGGAAGTACAGTTGACGCTGATTAAACAAGGTGAAGGTACGCTGATTGTGGGCGATAAAATTGATCGCTTTGGTCGGTGTGATATTTTACTGTTAGGGGCTAACGTGCCACACGTTTTGCGCAGTGATCCGGGCTATTATCAACCAGATTCTACTCAGCGGGCTACTTCGGTGTCAGTCCTGTTCAGGCCGGAAATCCTGGAAGCGACAATTCTGGGCCTACCCGAAACGAAGCACCTTGCTTTTCTTTTGCAGGAAGCGCAACACGGAGTCCGGTTGCGCTGTGGCAAGAGTAATTTGCTTACAGAACAATTGGAAAACCTGCCTCAGCAGCGGCCGTTTGACCAGTTGCTGAGTCTGTTGCGGCTGCTGGATAATCTGACAACAAACCCCAATCGGGAAGTCCTGTCGGCCACGGCCTATGCCCGGCCTCAACGCCCGGATGATCAACGTCGGCTGGAGCAGGTTTTTTCGTTTATCCTTCAAGAATATGCTTCGCCAATGTCGCTGGAGGATATAGCCAGTGTAGCCAGCTTAACGCCCGGTGCTTTCTGTCGATTTTTTCGGCAACATACCCGCAAAACATTTTCTCAGTTACTCAACGAAGTTCGTGTTGAGAATGCTTGCCGCTGTTTGCGCGAATCACAGGATAACATCAGCCAGATTGCGTTTAGTTGTGGCTATACTAATCTGTCAAATTTCAATCGCCAGTTCAAAGAAGTTGTTGGGATGTCACCCAGTGAATATATCCAGAGTTATCGTATGTAGGTCAATTTGAGAGACTTATTTCACTACCGGAAATGCCACAACCCGCAATTTGGTGCAACCATACGGAATAAGTGTTATGGTTTCGGGTTTGTCATCTACGTCGCCTTTGTAAATCCCATCACGAGCTGTAACGGGCTGACGGGCAACGCCCTCCACCAATTTCCAGTTCGGTATTTGCCGACCGGTCGTTGTTATTTCGATGGGCGCATTGGTCTCGTTCCAGACGAAATTGGCTGGGAAGGATTTTGTCGTTACAGTGGTGTTCTTCATTGGATCGTCAATCACCGCTTTGGGCAAACCGTAATTCCATCGAGTGCCCGTTTTGGGTTGATACTCGTAGTATGTTCCCTCTTCTTTGATTTCCTTTTTGATCACATCCGACTCCACTTTTAACGCATATACCAAAGGTCCGCGCTCAATTGTTCGTGAGTTTTTGGCCCAGTTGCTGGTCTTAACGGTCATTGGCAGTTGAAGCGTTAGCTTGTCGCCGTTTTTCCAGGTCCGCGTCAGGCTGATGACCTGCCCGCCTTTATCAGACCGTAATTTTTGACCGTTGAGCAGAATCGTCGCTTCGGTACACCAGCCCGGAATCCGAAGGTCGAACGGGAACGTAGTGGGTTTGGGCAGGCTAATCGTAAAATTGATCTGATCCTCAAACGGGTAATTCGTTACCTCCTGAATGGTTACTTCGGTGCCACCGGCGACTTTTGCCTTTACGGTGTTCGGGGCATATTCCAGCGCGGCAAGACCTTTGGTCGTACCGATGCCATACCATAAATGAGACGTAAACTTGGTCCAGCCCTGGTGCATATTGGCGGTGCAGCAGGTGTAGCCCGCATACGGACCAAAAACATTATTCATGCCCCGGTCGAAGGGGAGCGAAAAGTCGAAAACACCCCTGGATACTTGTACCTGATTGGCAATCTGGAAGTATTGCCGCGACCTGTAATCGTCGGTGGTTTGCGTTGGTAACGCATTGAATGTCATACGTTCGAGTGCATCCATGTAGGCCGGGTCACCGGTGATGCCGATAATTTCTTCGAGCGAAAACATCGTTTCGACAATAGCGCAGAGTTCAACACCCTGCGTAGGTTCGTTGCCGTGGAGATCTTCATCGCCCGAAAACATGCCGTGCGGTAATCCGTGCAGGGTCATCAGGTCATTGAAGCCAGTTTTTACGGCAGTTAGATACTTAACTTCTTTTTTGCCCCGGTAATATTCGGCGGGTAGTTTCAAGCCCATCCCAACGTTAACGGCGTGGCGATTCATCCACTTGTGGCCGGTCTGGTTTACGGCAGCACCGATTGCCCAATTGCGCCCGCCAAGCAGGTCGGTCCAATTGGTCGTTTGTTTGTACAGTGTGTCGGCCAGATCGAGCAGAAATTTTTCACCAGTGCGATTGTAAAGCCAATATACGGCCATAATATTATCACCACCTCTTGATTCTGACCATTCTGACCACTTACCAAGCGGGCAGGTTTTGAGGCTCTCATGCTGGTATTTAAAGTACCTGGTCATGAACGGAATCACGCGGGAATCATTCGTTGCCGTATAATATTGCTGCATAACTTTGAGCATAACCATGCGCGGCCACCAGTCTTCGCCATCGGCGCAGGAGCTCATTTTGCCGCTATTAGCTAGTTCGGCTTTCGTGTAAGGGCCAAAAAAACCGTTTGACCGCTGGTGCTCAAGACTCCAGTTGACGTATTTAAGTACTTTGTCTTTCAGGGTTTTATCGTCTAATAAATAGGCGAGAGGCACGGCACCATCGAGCCAATAAGGCGTTTCCTCCCAGCCATCGCCTTTGCCGCCGAGCCAGCCGTTGTCGTCTTTTATTTTTGGATAATACTCGTCTAAATGGCCCGTCGCGCCGTCGCGCATGATTTCCAGTTGGTGATGTAGCCAGCCGTTTGCTCTTACTGCGCCGAGTGGTAACTCACTATATTTCTGGAGAGCCAGTGCGGTCCTGCTGTTGGCAGAAGCTGGCTTTTGTGCGCTAGAGACTATGGCACTTGTTAAAACCGTTCCCAGGACGAGGGCAAAAAGAATGTTTTTCATGGTCGTTTTATCGGCGGATTATGTTCTTGCTACGTGTGAATCCCACACAATTGAATGATTTACCAACGACTGCACCGACATGCAACGACCCCAACCGGTCGAAGCGATGAGGCCCGGATAATGAGTTGTGTGTTTATTGCTTTAGTTTCTTTCGGAGCCGGACTGTCGTCGCGCAATAATGAACTGATAAATCCCTCTATCTGACTGCGTAACAAATTCTGAATATTGGTAATTTCGCGTAGATACGACTCGTTTGTTTGGCAAACCAGCACACTACAACCTGCTTGCAAGACTGCCTTTTCAATGCTGTTGAGCATAGCCGGGAAAAAGTAAGGCACAATGACACCGAGGGGTTTGGTGCGGCTTTTTGCCAGATTCTTATCTAATTGGTTGGGTTGATAATCCAGTTTTTCGGCCAGCTTGATCACCGCATTTCGAGTGTCCGGGTGAATCTCGGGCAGTCCCCGAAATGCCCTGTAAACCGCCGAAATGGATATGTTCAGTGCGCGCGCAATATCTTTAATGGTTACGGGGTATTCTTCATTGCCTGAGAGCACCATTGCTTAAATTTGATGTTACGCGACACCGGGTTAATTGTACTTATCAAAAGGTAACCTGATTCCGGGTTCTACTCAACCAAAAAACGAGACGTGTAAAGTTTGGTAGTAATAGTATGCCCCCAGATGCTATATCGGCAGATCAAGTCAATTTTACGGGTTGCCTGATCTGAAAAAATAAAGTCCTCTGCCAAATTGGTAGAGGACTTTATGCGGGTAAATAAGCGAGACTATACTACGCCAACTCGATAAACAAATCTTTTCTGGAACGTCGTACTTTAGGCGCTTTTGATAAAAAGTCCTTTTCGGCATCCCGATAACCGAGTGCCAGTAACGCCACACTGCGTAAGCCTTTGGCGGGCAAATCCAGAATTTCGTCGAGAGCGGTGGCATTGAAACCTTCCATCGGTGTGGCGTCAACGTGTTCGGTTGCTGCGGCAATCAGGCCTGAGCCTAAGGCTATATACGCCTGACGGGATGCCCATATAGCTAGATCTTCGGGTGTTTTGCTCAAAATACCTCCTTTGATCGAATCAAAAAATGGAGCCAGCGACTCAATCGAGACACCACGGGTGTCGGCAATCAACTGCATGTATGTATCAATCTGTGCCGCTTCCACGTTCGTCCAGGATGCGAAAACCAGCAGATGCGAGCCTTCCACGATTGGCGGTTGCGGGCAGGCTAACTCGTGGATTTTTCCTTTCAGTTCGTGATTGTCGATCACAATCACGGTGTATGGCTGCAAACCCACCGACGAAGCTGATAAGCGAATTGCTTCCAGAATAATATCCAGTTTCTCGGCTGGTACTTTCTGACCGTTCATCTTTTTGGCAGCGTACCGCCAGTTCATTGCTTCAAGTAATTCCATAGTCAATTCGTTATGATGGAACGCAGATTTTTATGATGCCGGGCCGCCGATGCGGTTATGATGCTTTGCGATTTAACAAATAATGCCTTGTCTATAAAGCTATTGCAGGACAAACGTTTACAGAGTAAATCACATTAATCTTAAAAATCAGCGTTCTATAGTTTTTAACAGATTTCGCCCGGTGTGCAGGCAGGACCATCGGCAGGCAACTGGTTAATGGCAGGTTTTGCTTTTTCCCACTCCGACCAGGCCGTATCGAGGGCGCCTAAGAATGTTTCGGGTTGTTGAGCGCCCGAAATAGCGTACCGGCGATTTATCACAAAGAACGGTACACCCCGAACACCCACTTGCCGGGCTTCATAAACATCCTGGCTAACGGCTTCGGCAAACTGATTGCTGTCAAGCATTTGCTCGACTTCCGCAGCCATCAGACCAATTTCGGTTCCCAATTCGAGTAACGTAGCGTGATCGGAGGTATCGCGGCCTTCGGTGAAATAAGCCCGGAACAAACGTTCTTCGGCGGCATCGCCCAGGCCGTGGTTTTTAGCCAGTTGGATAAGCCGGTGCGCATCCCATGAATTTGCCACAACCGCTTTATCAAAATCATACGATAAACCAACTTCGCTGGCCATCGCCGTAACGCGGTCATTCATGCTTTTGGCTTCGTCCAGACTCCATCCCTTCACGTCAGCCAAATACTGGTTGATATTTTTACCCGGTTCCGTCTTCATATCCGGGTTTAGCTGAAAGCTTTTCCAGACCACGTTTACCTGATCTTTATGCGCGAACTCATTGAGGGCGTGCTCGAACTTCCGCTTACCGATGTAGCAAAAGGGGCACATCACATCGCTCCAGATTTCTACGTCCATTTCGTTTAGGTTTTAGGCAGC
>JANXVQ010000551.1 GCA_025351545.1 Spirosoma sp. | reverse complement strand
GCTCCCTCGATTTTTTTCTCATCTGCCGACAATTTGCCCTTGGCAACAGCCGTTAGATTCCCATCGGCACTTGGTTCAGAAAACACCCAGTATACCATTCGGTTTGTCTCAAAAGCGGGATCAATCCGAATCCCCAACAGCCCTCCCTGGCCGGACGGATTAACTTTCGGAATACCTGCGATTGGTTCCGATACCTTACCGGCCTGCGTGACAATGCGTATTGTTCCTTCTCGCTCGGTGATGAGCAGTCGGCCATCGGGCAGGCTCGTAATACCCCACGGAAATTTAAGCGCTTCGGTTAACACCTTGCCTTCGTAGTTGGTGGCTGATTTTACACCGGCTATTCTGGTCTGGCCCGGAAAAGCCGGTTTGTAGGCCGAATTTGGTTCTTTGGTTTCTACAGGGGTAATGCTGCTGGTCGGGGTAGACGGTGCTGTGTTAGTAGACGCACTCTGACCACAGGCCATCAACGATAGCGAAGTGCTCGCCATGGTTATTAGAATAATGTTCCTCATTTTAATTGATTATTTACTTATGATAACGTGAATTTAGGATTAACGTATTTGACAAACAGAGCCTGGGGCCATAAAAATCCCATTTGGCCGGGCTCAATTTCGCGGGATTACCTTTTTGAGGTTATTTTTATATAGTCGATCACTAAAAATCTCCTCATTGTTGATTCGGATGTATGTCGCACTGACGGTCTGAATGTGATCCAGCGCATTCTCAATCAGGAATAGTGGTAGTTAAACCCATAATCTGTGTACCATTCATGTGGAGAAATAAACAGCCCTTTGTCTGACGCGCCTGCCCTGACGAATGCCATTTTTGACTTAACCGGTAAGCGAGTACAAAACTGCCATTCAATCTGACAACGCTTTGAAAGGGAATAAAACCGCCCCGGCGGATCGGCAGATTCTTATGATTACTACTAATCTCTTTATCATGCAAATCATAGAGATCATAAAAGTCAGCGTTCCATTGTAAGCTTGAAAATGGATAAAACGGAGACTTTAGAAAAACTATATAAACAGTAATTCGATGGGACGGCCGCTTGATAGTATTCGTAAGGGTTTCAAAGCGAGCTTTCCCTCATCGATCTGGGAACATGACCTGTTTTCTTTTTGAAAAAGTTATTAAAGTAGGTGGGATAGTCAAAGCCAAGGGCATACGCGATATCCGCAATATTCCAATCTGTATGTTGCAGCAGAGCTTTGGCTTCGTGAATAACCCGGTCGGCAATATGAGTCGTCGTCGGTTTGCCGGTCACTTCCTTGACGGAGCTATTTAAATGGTTGACGTGAACAGATAATTGTTTCGCAAAATCCTGCGCTGTTTTTAATTCCAGCGGATGGTCGGTGCTTTCGATAGGGAATTGTCGTTCCAGCAGGTCAAGAAAAACCGAGGTGATTCGCACAGCCGCATTTTTGTGTTCAGGGGCGTTTCTCGAAGGCTGCAATTTCAAAGTCTCGTGAACAATCAAACTGATATAATTGCGAATCAGCTCATCCTTAAACGCATAGCCGCTCTCCTGTTCGGCAATCATCTTTTGGTAGATAGGCGCGATAGACGCCCTTTGCTCCGCATTTAATTGTAAAATGGGTGTACCCCCGATTTTAAATAAGGGTGACTGTAAAAGGCTCTCGGAGCGGTCGCTTAACTTCAGAAAGTCTTCGGTAAAAAGACAGGCGTAGCCCTCGTTTATGGTTGAAACAACCTCGCAGGAGTACGGGATACGTGGATTGCCAAAAAATAAAATGGTCTCATCCGTTTCAAAACTCCGATCCGCATAATGAAAAATATACTTTCCGGTGTTTAAGCTGATTTTGTAAAAGTCTTTTCGATTATAGCTGTGACCACCAGATGTGCTGTCTATTTCATAGGCTTTGAAGCCCTTCAGCTTTACCTCGGCATTGACATCTGACACCTGAAAATTTCCCGGCCTATTCATGGCGCAAAGTTAAGAAAATCAAAGCTTATTGACAATGTCCCTTAAGATGAGTCGCCGGTATCGTGAAGCGAGTATTATAAGGAGGATTTTGCCGGAAGAGAGCGCGCACATGTTGATCAATTAAATCGTCAACTCATGGCTGTCGAAATAGTCCGTAATAATTTTCTCCAGACAATCCGGAATTTTATGATTGGTTATTTTTCAGGTGATGAATTGCCATTGATAGAACCGTTCCGAATACTTAACTGGACAAATTGTCGGCCAAACTGTTTACACTTGACGGGGCCGCCCCTGCGGCCGAGCTTTCGATCCATGCTTGACCGCACAGGCGACCCTGTAAATTCGTCGAGCCGCAGTTTGGGCAGTTGTGTTGTTGACACATGGCACGTAGAAGCGAGTTTGGCGACCCAAAACTACGGCCCGACTGCGGCCTTTTTCTATCATTATTGCTTTTCAAGGACTACCAAAAAATTCTACTGATGCCAGTAACGAGCTGCTCACACTGTCTCTGGTTAACTCAGGGCTACGGCAAATTCTTTGGTAAAATATGTCAGTTTTACATTTCCCACTGCCGGTCTGTTGCACTAATAATCTTCCATCAATAACCCGCTTTCCTGGCTTGCATAGATCTCAACCAGACCGGCCGCAATTTCCGGATTTGTCCCGGACTCTAAACGAGCGCCAATGCTGCTGAGGTTAGGGGCTTGCTGATGTGTTCTGGAGAACGTTAACGAAAGAATTTAGCCCTCGACTCAATGCGAGCAAACTAGTTGATTTTTGTAAGTTTCCAGTTGATTTTCGTTGTTTAACGAGCTGCGGTTCTTGTAATTTTGCACTAGAATTAACACACATCGTTATGAGTACAATAATGCAAAAACGCACATTAGGAAAAGGTGGTCTCGAAGTATCAGCCATTGGGCTTGGCTGCATGGGAATGAGCTTCGGTTATGGACCGGCTAAGGACACCAAAGAGATGATTTCGCTGATTCATGCCGCTGTCGAGCAAGGCGTTACCTTTTTCGATACGGCTGAAGTATACGGACCCTTCACAAACGAAGAACTGGTTGGCGAGGCCCTGGAACCGTTCAAAGGCCAGGTGGTGATTGCTACCAAATTCGGCTTCAATATTCAGGATGGAAAAATGGCAGGGTTGAATAGCCGCCCGGAGAACATCCGGAAGGTCGCCGAAGCCTCAATGAAACGACTGCGTGTCGATGTAATCGACTTGTTCTACCAACACCGCGTTGACCCAAATGTACCCATCGAAGATGTAGCGGGAACGGTGAAAGATATGATTCAGGAAGGGAAGGTTAAGCACTTCGGCCTGTCGGAAGCGGGTGCACAAACCATTCGTCGCGCGCATGCCATACAGCCGGTTACGGCCCTGCAAAGCGAATACTCGCTCTGGACCCGTCAGCACGAAGCCGAAATCATTCCGACTATCGAAGAGTTAGGCATCGGTCTGGTGGCGTATAGTCCGCTTGGGAAGGGTTTTTTGAGTGGTAAAATTGATGAAACGACTAAGTTTGCTGAGGGCGATATTCGTAACACGTTGCCAAGATACACCGAAGAAGCCCGGATTGCCAACAAAGCTCTGCTGGATTTGATCAACCAGTTTGCCGAACAAAAAAACGCTTCGCCTGCTCAAATTGCCTTAGCCTGGGTATTGGCGCAGAAGCCCTGGATTGTCCCTATTCCGGGTACTACAAAGCTGCACCGCCTGACGGAAAACATGGGAGCCGTTGCGATTCAGCTAACGGCCGACGAGCTTCGGGAGATCGAGAATGCCTCGGCTCAAATTGATGTGGTTGGCACTCGATACACTGAACAAATGGAGAAATCGACAGGACTGTGATTAAGACAGGTTTTTCGACAGGATTGACAGGAGCAATAACTTATTAATGCTGTAATCCTGTCGAAAAAAAATTCTCTAAATCAGTGTCTTACTTTTCAGCCTGTGCATACCGAAAGCGTTGGCAAGGCTGACTCTTTGATTTTTATATAAATCTCGTTGAATTCCTTATAACGTTTCTGGTTTTAGTGTCGAACTTTGCCGCCTGGATGGACGATGCGCTTTTATCCATTTTATAAACAGTACCTCAACAAACAACAGTATGATTGATGTTAAAGGCTATGCCGCTCAGACCAAGGATACTCCGCTGGCACCCTGGAATTTTGACCGGCGGGAGGTTGGACCATACGATGTTCAATTCGACATTACGTTTTGTGGCGTTTGCCACTCAGACCTTCACCAAATCAAAGACGAGTGGGGTGGCAGCATTTTTCCAATGGTGCCCGGACACGAAATCGTTGGTCGGGTAATTGCGGTTGGCGATCAGGTGACCAGGTTCAACGTCGGCGATTTGGCGGGCACCGGCTGCATGGTCGATTCGTGCCGTGTTTGCGATAGTTGCCAAAATGGCCTTGAGCAGTACTGCTCCAACGGCAACACGTTAACCTACAACAGTTTGGAGCAGGATAAAAAAACACCTACTCACGGTGGCTATTCCAACACCATTGTTGTAAATGAAGATTTCGTACTTCATATCTCTGACAAACTGGATCTGGCGGCTACGGCTCCTTTGCTTTGCGCCGGAATCACAACCTACTCGCCCCTCCGGCACTGGAAGGTGGGCAAGGGCCACAAACTGGCCGTTCTGGGCCTGGGTGGCCTGGGACACATGGGCGTCAAATTCGGCGTAGCATTGGGGGCCGAAGTGACGGTTCTGAGTACGTCGCCTAAAAAAGAAGAAGATGCCAAAAAGCTGGGTGCCCACAAATTTATCGTCACCAGCGATCCCACCCAGCTAGAATCCGTAACGGGTTATTTCGATTTCATCCTCGATACGGTTTCGGCCGAGCACGATTACAATCAGTACCTGACTCTACTAAGAAGCGATGGCGTACACATCTGCGTAGGTGCACCACCAACGCCTTCGCCCCTGCTGGCGTTCAGCCTGATTCCCGGTCGGAAAAGCATCGCTGGATCAACCATCGGCGGCATTGCCGAAACGCAGGAGATGCTGGATTTCTGCGCTGAAAACAACATCGTATCTGACATTGAACTGATTGATATTAAGGATATTGACACGGCCTATGATCGTATGCTGAAAGGCGATGTACGATACCGGTTTGTTATTGACATGGCTACGTTGTAGTAACCAGGGGTGTATCAACTACAATGGCTTCCGGTCCAGTTTTAGACTGAGCTAAAAAAAAGTAATGGCCCGATTATGAATGTCTACTGCATTTACAATCGGGCCATTTTCTGAGCGGTGATTGAATCTAAAATTTAACATACCCACTAAATCCATTCGTATAGGGTTAACGCCTAACCGTTACTCTTAAAAAAGCGGCCGGTATGGACGTGGTATTCTTGTCGGTACTTTTATTTTGACTGGCAAATAGAACGTCTAATTCCTGCTGCAACTCCAGAGCCTTACCATTCTTTTCCGCAGCCTCAAAGGCATTCATGGTAGGACCGTAGTAGGTTTTGAACATGTTGACAAGTTCGGATGGTGGATAAGAAGCGGTAAACATAAACGTATCTCTACTGAACGTTATGTTTTCTTTTGCCACACCCGCTTTTTGAAAACGTTCGATAACATGGCTTTCTACACCCCACAACATTGGACTAACAAAACCGTCGGGCGGTGGCGGTGTGTAGGCCGAACTGATCTTTAATATTTGGGCGACCAGCGTAGGATCTCCCGGTATCCAGTTTCCCATGATTATTCGTCCACCGGGGCGGGTAACACGAACCATTTCCCTGGCTACATCAAATGGCTTTGGAGCGAACATGGCACCAAATATGCTCACGACCAGATCAAAAGTCTGATCGGTCAGTTCATGCAAATCTGTCGCATCACCTTCCTGGAAAGTGCAATTTGTAAGCCCTTCCTCTTTCACTCGATTATTCCCCGCTTCAACCAGATTTTTGGCTATATCGACGCCTAAAACTGTAGCGGCAAGTTTGGCTTCCGGTATGGCCGTAGTGCCATCACCACAACCCAGGTCGAGAACGGTAAGGTCCTTGGTGATACCTAGTTGGGCAACCAGTGCC
Source organism: Spirosoma sp. (assembly GCA_025351545.1). Lineage (GTDB taxonomy): Bacteria > Bacteroidota > Bacteroidia > Cytophagales > Spirosomataceae > Spirosoma. Next base: position 1,883 of record JANXVQ010000551.1, on the reverse strand, counting down.
GCACCGCTTTCCCGCATGGTTTGGGCAATTTGGGTGAAGTCCCCTTTTTCCCACAAAGCTTTGTTTGGATTCATCTTCTTTCAATTAATGGTTACAAAGGTAATCGGGCGAGGAAATTGAGGCTTTGCTCAGACGCCCAAAGACATGACTAAGCGGCTCACACAATGAGACGCTGCTTTATGGAGTTGGGGGCCATGCCGAAACGCTGGCGGAATGTACGGCTGAAATGAGCCGCATTTTCGAAGCCACATTCAACGCTTGTTTCTCCGACTGTTTTACCCCGATTGGCCAGTAGGTGTCGGGCGTGGTTTAACCGTTTTTCCAATAACCATTTACCCGGAGCCGTCTTATAGATTCGTATAAAATCTCGTTTAAACGCCGATAAACTACGGGCACATAAGGCAGCAAATTCCTCCAGTCTAAGGTTATAGCAATAATTGGCTTCCATAATCAATTGAATGGATACGCTTTGCGGCTCCTCCAGCAAAGAACAGAAGTAGCCGAGTAGTTCCCGGTTCGCCGTATTGTCGGCCAGGGTAAGAATTAATTCCTTGAATTTTAATTCAAGCAGGGATGGATCAGGCTGGCAATCCTCATCAAAATAAGTCAGTATGGATTGGAAGAAGGCATGGATGGAAACACTATTGGCCAGAGGCATAATCGGCTCATGTTTTCTGGCTGTTGACCGGATGGGCGTTGATGGCCCGAAGGTGCTGGTGTCTGTAAATGTAACCATAGGAAATGTGGGGATTCTTCATCGGTTTTGACTTGCCTGCGAATAAACGAAAATCAGCGCGGCTTCCTGCAAACTCTTTAGGTAGCGGTAATGCTCTGGCTGTGTAAACGGATGCAGCTACCCGGTAACCGGTAGGGAAGGCACAGTACCAGCAACCGAATCGCCAGGATATTCATGCGTTCCTGATTTTTTCTTTGTTGAACAGGTTCAGTACCGGTGAAAAATTCCGGCGGCTGCTCACGCAAACAGTGGCTTGATTCAACCTGTTTTCCAGGCCCGTTATTTCCCTTATCGGAGAAAAATATGTACAAAAATTCAGGTAAAGCCAGCCTTAATCAGATTATCCCTACCGTCTGTTTGAAACTACTTGACTTTTGTATCCTTCCAGAGATAAATATGCAAATTGTATAATTGACTGACTATATTTTCTAGTGAGTATCCTAATACTCTTCGATAATTAATCCATCCCTTTATGACTTTACATGTACGTTCCCTTATGTGGATACTAGTTGTATTGCTGGCGTATTGCGGAACGGCGCAGGCACAACAAGTATCCATTAACTCGGTTACGCCTGACCCCGTCTGCGCCAACTCTAACATCACCGTTTCTTATACTAATACCTTTTCCTATTTACCTTTTTTTGAGACGGCCGACCTGACTTTGTATTTATACAATGCGGCCGGATCGCCTTTGTACCTGGCACAGGTTCCGGCGAACACAGGTAATGGCACAATAACAGCACTTATTCCTGCAAACCAACTTACAGGAACCTATACCATAGGCATCACAAGGACGTCGAACATGTCTAGCACCTATAACAGTCCGCGTATTGGTCTTACTATTAATGCCCAGCCACCAGCACCCGCTGTTTCCAATGTGGCCTATTGCCTGGGAGCTACCGGCATCCCGGCCCTAACCGCTACGACCATTGGTGGAGGAGTTCCCAAATGGTACACAGTTTCTTCCGGCGGCAGCGGGACGACGGCTGCTCCCACGCCACCAACATCGGCCACTGGCACGACTAATTACTACGTGAGCCAGATAGTCAATGGCTGCGAAGGCCTTCTTCGGGCTACCCAACAGGTAAAAATAAACCCGCCCCCGGTTAAACCAACGGTGGTTGCCTCCCTTTCGTATTGCCAGAAT
>JANXVQ010000602.1 GCA_025351545.1 Spirosoma sp. | reverse complement strand
TTCTCGGTCATTTTCCTACGAAAAATCAACCGAAAACCGAAAGTTTAAACAGCTTCTATGTAAATGCGAATAGTGATTATATATTTTTTATCTAAAAATATATATAAATTATTTTCATTCGTGCCGAAGTCAATTGCTTCTATACACTGACAGTTAATCATAGTCGAGGGGAATACGCCCGTGATCAGGATGGAGACGGGCATTATGAGATACATGTGAACACAATGGAATGCTGTTGGAGCCTACTGAAACCTTTGTTACGCGTTCATCATGGGCTGTTACAAGACCACCTACCGTACTATCCAGGCTTTTTCAAGTACTTGTATAATTTGCGCAAACGAGGTCAACTGGCCCTACTAATCACAACTTGAAATCCGAGTTGAGCCTATTTTTATTAATAGTAACATTTTTATAACCCGGTAATTGAATTTGATCTGAGCAATAACTGTATCTGATGAAGTATAATGTACAGAAAATCTTTCTCACTGTTTACTGCAATCAAGTTTGTACATCTATCTGGAATGATAGTCTACGGCAGTTTTTGATCAGCCTAGACTCACGGGAAATCTAAGCGTAAGTACACTTATACTACAAAAAAATACCCGACTTTTCAGTCGGGTATTTTTAATAAATGATATTACAAAACATTAACCAATGGCTACCCGCTTAAAGACAGATATAGTTAGTCCTTTGCTGGTTTTCTCTAATAATTGGGCAATAGTTACTGAGTTATCTTTTACAAATTCCTGGTTTAGGAGCGTATTGTCTTTGTAAAACTTGTTGAGTTTACCCATCGCGATTTTTTCAAGCATAGCTTCAGGCTTTCCTTCCTGACGAGCCTGCTCTTTACCAATTTCGATTTCGCGCTGTACAATAGTAGCATCAACACCGTCTTTATCGAGCGCAACTGGCTTCATGGCAGCAATTTGCATTGCGATGTCCTTACCTACTTCAGCTACGTCAGTGCCATTCGTATTTGTCAGGCCAACCAATACACCTAGTTTGCCATTCGAGTGAATGTAGGATACTACTTTATCAGCAGATACCGTTTCATACGAAGCTACTTCTACTTTTTCGCCAATTTTACCCATCAGGTCTGTAATGTGATCCTGAAGCGAACGGCCATCAGCCTGGGGGGTAGCTAATAAAGTATCCTTATCAACTGCACCCGTAGAAACAGCGGTGCTCAGAATAGTCATTGCCAGATTCTGGAAATCGGCGACTTTCGAGACAGGCTCGGTTTCGCAAGCCAATGATATCACTTTGCCTTTTGTACCGTCTGGGCTAACATGCGCCAGTACGATACCTTCGGCTGTTGCGTTATCAGCCCGTTTGTCGGCTATTTTCTGACCCTGCTTACGCAGAATCTCTTTTGCTTTTTCAAAATCGCCATCGGCTTCGGTGAGGGCTTTTTTACAGTCCATCATGCCGGCTCCGGTCTCTTGCCGAAGTTTATTTACGTCAGCAGCAGTAATTGCCATAATAAAAGGTGGTTGTCGATTTAAATTGCCAAAAAATATTTGGTAATCAAGTAATTAGAGTTGAAATGGAATAGCCCATAGCGGCTGGCTACGGGCTATTCCATTTTGATAATAAACGGTTCGCCGTGGTGATTTATCATGTATGGTATAAAGCTTTTTCCCTTAGCCGGAACTTTACAACACTATAATTTTATAACCACAATGACCGACTGGCCGTTTTCTTTATGCTTCCTGTTCGCCTTCAGCAACTACGGCTGGAGCAGCTTCGGGCTGAGTTTCGCCTTCGGCTTTAGCCTGAGCGATATCTTCGTTTCGTTTCGCTTCTTCTTCTTCCTGAACGCGCTGATCGTCTTTATCCTGCTTGCGCTCCATCAGACCTTCTTCAATGGCCTTACCAATGGCAAGTGTAATCAGAGAAATCGACTTATACGCATCATCATTAGCTGGAATAGCGAAGTCAACTTCTTCGGGATTCGAGTTCGTATCGCACATAGCAAATACGGGAATACCCAGACGGTGAGCTTCGGCAACAGCAATGTGTTCACGCTTTACATCAACAATGAAAAGAGCGGCCGGTAAACGAGTCAGGTCGGCAATACCGCCAAGTACACGTTCCAGTTTTTCTTTATCACGGCTACGGGTTAAACGCTCACGCTTGGCAATGCTCTTGACGGTCTCCTCGTCTTTCAGCATTTTGTCCAGCGTTTGCATCTTCTTCAGCGACTTGCGGATCGTAGCGAAGTTCGTCAACATTCCGCCCTGCCAGCGGTCAGTTACGTAAGGCATTTTCAAGCGACGCGCTTCTTCCGAAACGATCTCCTGAGCCTGTTTCTTCGTCGCAACGAACATCACTTTCCGGCCTGAGCGAACGATACCTTTAATGGCATTCGATGCTTCTTCCAGCGCAGCAACCGTTTTGTTAAGGTCAATAATATGGATGCCGTTCTTCTCCATAAAGATATACGGAGCCATCCGGGGGTCCCACTTACGCGTAAGGTGGCCAAAATGCACACCAGCATCTAAGAGGTCTTTATATTCAATTTGTGCCATTTCCGAATTGAAAAATGAATGTTATAAAAAATACGCAGCACCACCCGTCGGCATCATCTAAGGGCAGTCTGGACTTAAAGCATGGTGTCGGGTGCATGGAGTAAGGCAGAAAAACCGAGCTCCGAGCAGCAACCTCCATACTGAATTAACGTTTTGAGAACTGGAAGCGACGACGGGCTTTTTTCCGACCTGGCTTCTTACGCTCAACCATACGTGAATCCCGAGTTAAGAACCCTTCTTTCTTAAGGGCCGGACGGAATTCAGCATTCATCTCGACAAGCGCACGGGCAATTGCCATACGGGTAGCTTCGGCCTGACCAGCCACACCACCACCGCGAACGTTCACTTTTACGTCGTAACCACCCACACCGTTAACGGTTGCAAACGGCTGGTTCAGAATGATTTGCAGGACTTCGGTAGGAAAATACTGTTTATAGTCTTTTCCGTTCACCGAGATGGCTCCGCTGCCCGCCGACATGTAGATGCGGGAGATGGCAGTTTTACGGCGGCCAATGGTATTAATACGATCCATTATGACTTAGAATTTAACTGCTGTGGGTTGCTGAGCCTCGTGCGGGTGTTGCCCACCAGCGTAAACATACAGGTTGGTGTATAACCGCCGACCAAGCCGATTTTTCGGCAACATACCTTTTACGGCGTGTTCGATAATGCGCTCGGGGTGTTTTTCCAGCATCAACCGGGGCGATGCGAACCGTTGACCGCCGGGATAACCCGTGTGGCGGACGTAAACTTTGTCGGTCATCTTAGCACCCGTCAGGCGAACCTTATCGGCATTGATGACAATCACGTTATCTCCACAGTCAACGTGTGGAGTGAAGTTGGTTTTGTGTTTGCCGCGAATCAGGCGTGCGATTTGGCTGGCCAGCCGACCAAGCACCTCACCCTGAGCGTCAACCACAATCCATTCCTTCTGCACCGTTTCTTTGTTGGCAGAGATGGTTTTGTAACTGAGCGTATTCACTGTTATGGAGACTAATTGTTTGACTTATAAATACTTACCTGTATAAAAAACAGGCCCGTCCTGAAACGGGAGTGCAAATATAGGCGGTATTAGGCTGAAAAACAAGGGGATAATGAGAAATCATGTCTACCGCAACTTCAGGGTAGCTAAGGCCAAAACAGCCAGAATAATACCGACGATCCAGAAGCGCGTTACGAGCTTAGCTTCATGGTATCCCTTCTTCTGAAAATGGTGGTGTAAGGGTGACATCAGGAAGATTCGCCTACCCTCACCATACTTGCGTTTCGTGTACTTGAAGTAACTTACCTGCATAATTACCGATACTAATTCGATCAGAAAAATACCGCAGATTATAGGAATCATCAACTCCTTGCGAATAGCCAGAAATAATACAGCGATGACTCCTCCCAGCATCAGGCTGCCCGTATCGCCCATAAATACCTGCGCCGGATAGGAGTTATACCATAAAAAACCAACGCAGGCTCCAACAAAAGCAGCGCAGAAGATTACCAGCTCGCCAGAGTTGGGAATATACATGATATTTAGATACTGCGAAATAATTTTGTTGCTCGACAAATAGGCAAGCACGCCTATGGTGAGACCAATAATAACGGAAGTTCCAGCCGCCAACCCGTCAATGCCATCTGTAATATTTGCCCCGTTAGAAACGGCCGTAATAATAAAAATGCAGATCAATACATACACAATCCATGTGTAACTGTCTGGTAAAAAGCCGAATAGGAGAGAGCTGTAATCAAAGTCGTTGTTCTTGATAAAGGGTACTGTCGTCAGCGTTGACTTAATGTCGGTATAAACATCAGGCACTGTAGACGTGCTGAGTAAGCGAGGGGCGTAAACCCGGATCTTGACGTAGTTGTTAAAAAAAAGCGTCAGGCCCACGATTAGCCCTAAGCCGACTTGACCAACTACCTTGAATTTTCCTTCCAGTCCTTCTTTATTCTTCTTGAAAACTTTTATGTAATCGTCAAGAAAGCCGATTAAACCCGTCCAGACGGTAGAAACGAGGGCCAGTATAACATATACATTAGAAAGTTTAGCAAACAACAGTACCGGAATGAGTAGCGATGCCAGAATAATGAAGCCACCCATTGTTGGCGTACCCCGTTTCTGCATCTGGCCTTCCAGACCTAAATCGCGGATTGATTCGCCAATTTGCAGGTTGCGTAGTGTGTCAATTATACGCCGGCCAAAAATAGCCGCGATGAGCAGTGACGTTATGACTGCCCCAAGCGCACGGAATGAAATATATTGGAAAACCCCCGCACCGGGGAAGTTGTAGCGTTCGTCAAGAAACTGAAAAAGGTAATAGAGCATTGTTAAAGAGCGAAGGAGTGAAAGAGCGAAGATTCAGAAGAGGGGTTGCTCTTTCACTTCTTCGCTCTTTAGTTGTAGGTCAAAGTTACGGATTTCAGCGTTCTGAGAAAGCCTCCCGCAAGACTACCCGATCATCGAAGTCGTATTTAATTCCCTTTATATCCTGATAGGTTTCGTGACCTTTTCCTGCCACCAGGATAATATCATGCGGACGAGCCAAAGCAACGGCCTGCCGAATGGCTTCGTGCCGATCTTCAATCGTTATCGTTTTCCTGACATCAACCGGCGAAACTCCAGCCTGCATCTGCTCCAGAATTATCATCGGGTCTTCGTTGCGAGGGTTATCTGAAGTCAAAATAACGCGATCACTTAACCGACAGGCTATGTCGGCCATGATAGGCCGTTTCGTGACGTCCCGGTTCCCTCCACAGCCTACCACCGTAATAATCTGAGGCAGGTAATCCTGTTCATCGCTGTAGCGGAGATCGTTGATGGTTTCCAGAACATTTTGCAGAGCATCCGGCGTATGCGCATAATCTACGATACCCACAATTTTATTGTCTGAAACGACCTGTTCAAACCGACCGGGCGGGGGCACAATGCCGGATAATAGTGTCAATGTCTCGGCCGGATCTTCGCCCAGTAATACGGCTGTACCGTACACACTGAGAAGGTTATAGGCATTGAAGCGACCAATGAGTTTGAACCACACCTCACGGTCGTCTACGAACATATTTAGCCCAAACAGGCTATCGGCAATGATCTTACCCTTAAACGTAGCCAGGGTTTGCAGAGAGTAGGTTTCCTTGCGGGCAGCTGTATTCTGGAGCATGACAAGGCCACGCTTGTCATCCACATTCGTCAGGGCAAAAGCCGAGGCCGGAAGTTGGTCGAAGAATCCTTTTTTTGCCCGAATATAATTATCGAAGGTGCCGTGAAAATCAAGATGATCGTGGGTAATATTGGTGAAAATGCCACCCACAAATGATAATCCTGCAATACGTTCCTGCACTACCGCGTGCGAACTGACTTCCATAAATACGTGCGTGCAACCGTGTGCCAGCATTTTCGTCAGCAGCTGATTTGTCGTAATGACATCGGGTGTTGTGTGGGTGGCCGGTATTACCTCATCATCAATCTGATTCTGAACCGTCGATAGCAACCCACACCGGTAGCCTAACGAGCGGAATAATCGAAAGAGAAGCGTTGCTACAGACGTTTTGCCATTTGTGCCCGTTATCCCTACGAGGTTAAGTTTCCGGGAAGGTTGAGCGTAAAAGTTAGCGGCTACAAAGCCCATTGCCCGAGCCGAATCCTGTACCCGAATATACGCTGCATTTGGATTCGTTTCTGCCGGAAGTTCTTCGCATACTATGGCTGTAGCGCCCTGCCGAATCGCCGTCTCAATGTAGGTATGCCCGTCGGTAAGGGTCCCACGAACCGCGATGAATAAACTATCCGGACCGACTTTGCGCGAGTCCATCGTCAGGCTTGTAACATCGGTTTCCATACTGCCAGACGTAGCCAGCAGAGGGATTTTATAGAAGAGGTCTTTAAGCTGCATTCGTGGGTTGAACGAACGAATAGTTCATTCGGCTGCAAAAAAACGGGTTAGGGACGTGATTGCCTAATTTATCTTTCTTTATCCCAGCGTCAATGTTATTACTTTGCCCCCAGCTAGTACAGCGCCGGTTCCCGGTGCTATAGACTGCTCTTTTACCTTACCCCGCCCTTCAACCAGAACCCGAAATCCTCGATTTTCAAGCAGAAAAAGGGCATCGCGCAACGGCAGTCCACGTACGTCGGGGACTCGGTCGGAGCGAGTGGAACGGGATTTCCAATGGCCATTTGGTGTCGTTTCAACCCAGCCTTCGGTCGATGGTTCGTTATTGATATTCAGGTTCGAACTAATTGTATGCAGATCGTCGGCATAACCGGCCACCAAATTTGTTGACGAGCCTGGCCGGGATGTAGTAGCCCGAAGGGGGGAATTCATTTGATAATCATAGGCTACAATTCGATCGGCTACTGCCTTGAATATTGGCGCCGATACCGCTCCTGCATATAAACTGCCTTTATTTTCGCCCTGCTGAGGGTTATCAACGACGGCGATCATGCTATATTTAGGGTGGTTGGCGGGAAAGTAACCAATGAATGAGGTGTAATAACGGCCACTTTGGTATTGGCCATTGACAATTTTCTGAGCTGTGCCGGTTTTGCCCGCAATTTCATAATGCGGATTGTTGATGTGCTTGGCTGTTCCATGCTCGACCACGCCCCGCAATAACTCCTGCGCCTTGCGAGCCGTTTCCAGCCTGCAAATGGGTTCGGAGGCTACGTATGGTTTGTTGTCCTCGATCAGTTCATCAGCCAGCTTTATTTGTCTCACCAGAACCGGCCGGACCCAGCGGCCATCATTCGCCACGGCGTTATAGAAAGCCAGCATTTGCAGGGGTGTAATCTGCATTTCATACCCATACGACATAGAGGTCAGGGACACTTTACTCCAGCCTTTCATGTCGGGGTTGCGAACCACCGGAATAGCCTCCCCTTTCATGTGAATACCCGTTGGTTTTGTCAGATGGAATTTACGAAGGTACTGGCAATACAAATCGGGGCGTTTGTAGAAGTAACTACGCATTAACAAATGGGTGCCAATATTTGATGATTTCTCGAAAACCTGCCGTGCCGTGAGTGTGCCTGACCCTCCGCCATTGGAATCGACAATTTGGAGCCCATTATATCGAACCGCATGTTGCCCCGTTTCAACGATCTGGTTGAGTGAAATAGCCTTTTCTTCCATCAGCGCCATCATCGTAGCTAACTTAAACGTCGAGCCGGGATCGGTACGGCCTGCCAACGCATGATTGAAATTCTCGACATAATGGCTTGTGCCGTCTTTACTGGACACTCTTGTCAGGTTAGCCATTGCCCGTATTTCGCCCGTGGCTACTTCCATCACGATGACGCATCCTTTAGCAGCACTGTATTTTTCGAGGGTCGAGCGAAGGGCTGATTCGGCCATGTCCTGATAGTTGACATCAATAGTCGTATAGAGGTCCATGCCCGGTTCGGGCTTCATGTCGGGTCCATCATTAACGGGTTTACGCACACCACCTGACAACACCTCAACCAGACCAACGGCATTTTTACCCGCCAGTGCAGGCTGGAAACTGGCTTCCAGCCCAATTAAGCCCCTGCCTGTCCGGGCATTAAGATTACCGATGGTGCGTTCTGCCATTTGGGCATATGGATGATAGCGTTCGTAATAGGGGCGTAATACACCACCACGCGCTGCTACCTTTGCCGATGACCGAAAAAACGGCCATTTAAGCATTTTCTGCCTCTCCTGAAACGTAACGCGCCGATGGTTGAGCAGCACATACTGATGTCTACGTGTGCGGGCATCCCGCACAATATCGGTGTAGTCGCGCGGGGATTTATCCCGGTAAATCTGGGCAAGCAACAGGCCAAGTGAGTCTACTTTCTTATTAAAGTAGTCGGGCTTAGCCATTGTTGGATCTAAACCAACAACGTAGGTTGGTAAGGATGTTGCCAATAAACTGCCATCATTCGCATAAATATTTCCTCGCATAGCCCGGATTGTATCACGCTGAATAAGCATTGACGCTACACGCTCACGCCAGAATTTACCTTTTAAGTCTTTCTGGAAATACTGCACAGACACGAGCTTCAGTATAGCGCAGATCGCCAGAACAATAACAACGTAAAAAACGTGATTCGCCCGTTGAATGATGCCTTGCTTAATGTTCATCGGTCTTGACAACAATTTTATGGGGTGGAGTTTGACTGTCGGCAAGCCCGAGGGTTGCCACGCGCTTGCTAATTTCAGACTGTTTTCCGCTTTTGTTGAAATCGGCCTGTAGAACGGTAAACTGAGAACGTAATTCGTCGACCTGGTTTTTTGTACGCTGAATCCGCCGAACCAATCGCTCAGCATTGTGATTCAGACCAATGTAAAAAATGAGCAGAAACGTGACCCACAGAATGCGGTCGATATGTTGAATAGGCCAGGCGTTGTCTTCTCCGAAAAGGCGGTCTAAGCCAATGAAATCATTGAGCCAGGAGGCTATTTTAAGCTTGCGCTTTTGTTTCTTTTGCTTGGCTATACGCTCAGGCTGCCGGAAGGTATTTGTAGCCATAATGGATTAGGATGCGATGATCGTACAAAGAAACAAAATCATCGTCACGGGTCCCGCCCGGCATCGGCTAAATTTTGCAAAAAGCGAGCTTACTTACTCTTTCCACCGCCATTCGTTGGTAATTTGCAAGGGCGTACGCAAGCCTTGTGTCACCAGGTAATCGCGGGTCTGGGTATCTGTCTGGCGACGGGTTGGAATATCGTCAACGTCGGCCAGGGCGTAAAGTAGCATAGTTGAATAGCGGACGGTATTTTTTAACTGGCTCGCATTGACAAGGTTAATGCGGTCACAGTCAGAATGGTAGCAATCGAGTACCTCTTTGGCGAGGTGTCCATTCATGACTACTATCGGAACACCTTCGAGCATAAACGGCTGATGGTCGGAGTGGAGACCGGCCTGATTTTCCATCTGATTGGCAAATGTCGGTTCGATTTCTTTCATCGTTTCACCAATTGTGTTCAGAAAGGCAACCATATCGGTCCGGCCAAAGGCGTTTAAGCCAGTTGGGTCGTTGGTCATATCGAGGTTCATCATATAGCGCACCTTATCTAGTTTTCCCGACTTTTTTAAGGTCTCGACCATAGCCCGCGAGCCAAGCAAACCCTGTTCTTCACCCATAAACAGGACAAACTCAATCGTTCGTTTCGGTTTTAACTTCAATGCTTTGAAGGTCCGGGCAATATCCATGATAGCAAATGAACCAATGCCATTATCAATGGCGCCGGTGGCAAGGTCCCAGGAATCCAAATGCCCGCCGACAATGATTTTTTCTTCGGGATATTTAGAACCGGGTAACGTTGCGACCACGTTGCGGGCTCGTATTTTGCGGCTCGTATTCGTCATGTCAATCTGCGCATGGAGCTTCTCATGCTCATCCTGCATCCATGCCCGCAGAGCCTGTCCGCTTTCGAGCGAGATGCAGACCGATGGAATTGAAATCAATTTGCCCGTTACAGAAGCTGTGCCCGTTAGCAATACGTTGCCCGGCACCAGATTAACCATAATAACGCCTGAAGCTCCATATTGAATAGCCAGGGCGGTTTTTTCGGAACGGTGAAGATTTCTGACTCCTTTTGTCGGCGCGGCCAGACCAATATTTACCAGGGCTACTTTTCCTTTGAGGTTATTTTTCAGGGCTGCAAAATCACCCTCCAGCCCATTGCCCACGTCAATGATTTCGCCTTGCACATGCGCTTCGATAGGCGAGTGGGCAAGTGCTACTACCGGAACATCACGAAAATTATCGCTTTTATGTGGTACAACAGCCAGCGTAACGGTGTCGCGAACCCAGGCTTCTACTTCAAATGGTTCGTAGCGAATTTCCTTGAATCCATAAGACGACAGTAAGTCGAAGGCATAGGATTCTGCGCGGGTGCCGTTAGGACTACCCGTCAGGCGGTGACCTACCCGTTGTGAAGCATCGTTGAGGGTTTCATAGGCTCGACTGTGTTCGCTTACCTCGTTGTTAATACGGGTAAATGCCTTCCGAAATGAAAGTTTGTCAGGGTAAAAAGCGGTTAGCGTACCGGCAGTACCGATACAGAACAGCACGAGCCAAAAGCGAGGCACGTAAAATGTTCGGGTCATGATAAAATGGGTGGTAGAATTTCTGATTAAATATACAAAAAGGACCGCTGATTTTCGATGCCGAAGATTAGACGCAAAGTCTTACGAAAGCGTTCGGTCAGTTCACGAAAAAATTTATATATCTACGCTTATGACGCTGTTTTCGATTTATTCCTATTTAAAGGTCTTGCCCACCCGATTGTTAATCAGCGCAAATGGTCTGTCAAGATTTATCATGGTCTGTTTGTTGGTGTTTCATTGGTTTCAGTCGAACCGTCAGTCGTCCGTCCAGCCAGTCAGGGTCGATGCCTGTTGTACTAAAGACACGGTCCCAACTCCGCTCGAAACAGTGAGCTGCATCTGTAAAAGCTACAGATACGGCTAGTGCCTGTTCGTAAAAGGATACGGGCTTTTGTCGCAGAAGGTTGCGTTGGATGGCGAATTGAGCCCCCAGCATGAATGTGTAAAATTCTGGTCCGTTAGTATTGAACAGTGCTTGGTGAAAATCGCGTAAATCAAGCCCGCGTCCATCTTCGTTTTTGCTCCAGGGCTGAAAAAGCCGGTTTCCCTGATTATCGTCTGTGTCGATCAGGTGACCAAGCCAGCGAAAACCAGTTTGACTGATGACAGTAGATGGATTAGTGGTGAACTCACGAAGCGTTTTCTTGAAATCATAGGCGTGGTCGAACGGCTTTCCCTGACAGAAAACTGTCCACTCGGCCAGCGAATCGTACCGACTGACGATGTGGTGCAAATAGGTATGCGCTTCGCGCCCCACATTGGGCAAGGGAATGGTAACATGTTTGGCTGAACTATCGGTATCGGGGCCTTTGGTGTATACCGTTGTTTTCAGTCCAGCAGGCAGGTTCCGCAGCCAGTTCAGGTTTTCGGTGTAATGGGCAACCACGAGTTCGAGCATAGCAAACCTATAAGCTTTTTGAAACCTTATAGGTTTCGTCGGCGCAAAGATGGGTCAAACCGTTATTTTTACAGATAATCTTCCGAAACGAACCGCAACGACGAACCGTTATGAAGCGAACGTGTTTTTCTCTTATCACCACACTCACGCTATACAGCATGACTCAGGCACAAACTCCAGCACCCCCATCGGGTGCGGCACCCAAAGCGGGTATCAAACCTAAAGAACTCATTACCAACGGCCACAAACGAATAGATAATTATTATTACCTCAACGAACGCGAAAATCCGGAGGTAATCACCTACCTGAACGCCGAAAACACCTACCTCGATCAAGTGTTGGCTCCGGTTAAAGACTTGCAAACCAAGTTGTTTGAGGAAATGAAAGGGCGCATTAAACAACAGGACGAATCGGTGCCCTACAAAGAAGGTAACTATTACTATTACACCCGATATGTTACCGGGGGAGAGTATCCTGTTTACTGTCGAAAAAATGGGTCGACGGAAGGTGCCGAAGAAATCATGTTCGATGGGAATGCGATGGCGAAAGGCCATAACTATTACCAAATTGGCGGTTTTGAGGTATCGGACAATGACGAATTAGCCATTTTTGCTGACGATACGGTTAGTCGGCGGCTGTATACGTTGCGGGTGAAAAACCTGAAAACCGGAAAGATTTATCCCGAAGCTATCCCCAATACTGAAGCGGGTAGTTTTGCGTGGGCAGCCGATAATAAAACGCTGTTCTACATCAGAAAAGACCCACAAACGCTGCTCGGCTATCAGGTTTACAGGCACGTTTTGGGGACTGATTCAAAGGTCGATGTGCTGGTTTATGAAGAAAAAGATAACCAATTCTACATGGGGTTGGGCCGATCAAAATCAAAAAAATACATCGAAATCAGTTCCGACCACAACGGTGTATCAACCGAAAGTCAATTGTTGGAAGCCAGCAAGCCGTTGGGCAATTTTGTGACGTTTCTGCCGCGCGAGAAAGGCCATGAGTATGAGCTTGTTCATTACAAAGACAAGTTTTATGTTCGTACCAACTGGAAAGCCGAAAACTTCCGGTTAATGGAAGTGCCTGAAGGTAAAACAGCCGACCGTGCGGCCTGGAAAGAAGTGATTGCCCACCGACCCGACGTTTACCTGGCCAATATGGACGTATTTGTCAATCAACTCGTGCTGGGTGAACGCAAGGCTGGCCTGACCAGCATCCGGGTTATCAATCAGCAGCGGTCCGGCAGTCTCGACAAAACGGATGAATACCTCGATTTCGGTGAACCAGCCTATGTTGCGGGCATCGGTTATAATCCTGATTTTAACACGAATATTCTCCGTTACAGCTATTCGTCGTTAACAACGCCCAACTCAACCTTCGATTATAATATGGATACGAAGGTGAAAGTCCTTAAAAAGCAGCAGGAAGTACTGGGCGGTTTCGACAAGAATAATTACGTTTCGGAGCGATTCTATGCCACTGCCCGCGATGGGGTTAAAGTGCCGGTTTCTCTGGTTTATCGCAAAGGCACGAAGAAAGATGGATCGGCTCCGTTGCTGCAATATTCCTACGGTTCGTATGGCTACTCAACCGATCCGGGCTTTAGCTCTACACGCTTGAGCCTGCTTGACCGGGGATTTATGTTCGCCATTGCGCACATTCGGGGTGGACAGGAAATGGGTCGTCGGTGGTATGAAGACGGCAAAATGCTGAAAAAGAAAAATACGTTTAACGACTTCGTAGACGTGTCAGAATACCTCATCAAAAACAAATACACCAGTTCTGATAAGCTCTTTGCCATGGGCGGTAGTGCGGGTGGTTTGCTTATGGGAGCAGTCGTTAATCAGGCTCCGCAGCTTTACCGGGGCGTGGTTGCCGCCGTGCCGTTTGTGGATGTCGTAACAACTATGCTCGACGAAAGTATTCCATTAACAACGGGAGAATTTGAAGAGTGGGGAAATCCGAAAAACAAAGAATATTACGATTACATGCTATCATATTCGCCCTACGATAATGTGGAGAAGAAAGCGTATCCGAACATGCTGGTAACCACTGGTTTGCACGATTCACAAGTGCAGTATTGGGAGCCCGCTAAATGGGTTGCCAAACTTCGGGCTATGAAGACAGACAAAAATCAACTCTTACTGCATACGAATATGGAAGCGGGGCATGGTGGCGCATCGGGCCGGTTCCAGGCGTTAAAGGAAACTGCGCTGGAATATGCGTTCATGCTTAATCTGGTGGGAGAGCGGCAGTAAGGGTCAAACCGGGTTCATGACGCGATGTTACGCAACACCGGGTTTATTGAGTTGTATTAAATAATCGCCTATAAGCTTTTATCGTGGTGTCGGGTTCTCAAACCGCACGGGCGGCCCCGCCGACACATTCGCGTCAGCAATTGCGTCGG
>JANXVQ010000509.1 GCA_025351545.1 Spirosoma sp. | reverse complement strand
GAGAAGTGGTTCGCCGGATGAGTGACACGAAGAAAAAGAAACAATCATAGCTCTGGAAACTAAGAGGCATTTGCCCAGTCAATCAGCCGTTTAGCCGTTTGGTCTGGATTATCTTCCTCGGTTTCTATCAAATGAACGCTTGCCGGATTACGTTGGGAAAGGCCGTGTGAGTAAGATTTGTCATAATAATCCAGCGTTAAATCGGCAACGGTTGCATAGTCGTGGCGAATCAACGCATCAAGGGCATCTTTAGTAACTTTACCACCAAGCCGCCTGCGAATTCGTTCGGTTGCTTCGACCAGTAAGCCGTGGTCAATGCCTGCGTATTCGGCCACCAACCGGTTTACTCGTTTGTCTTTTGGAATATCGACATTAGCTACCGATGCAACCTGCATTTGCTGCCAAAGCGGCATGGGAATGAAGCACGAGCCAACATTTCGGCTTTCATCTTCGAGCCAAATCCGGCGGTTCGTATCCAGTGTTTGTAACGTGTGAAAGAGCCGATTCTCAAACTGTTCTGTACTCGGCTGCGGGAGTTGACCGATAGCCCCATAGGTTGAGCCTTTATGGTGCGCCAGCGCTTCCAGATCAATAATCTGTTCGCCTTGTAAAGCCAATTTCTTCAGAATATCTGTTTTGCCACTGCCTGTTTTTCCCCCTATGACGAAGAGATTCAGCGGTTCGGCAAAGGCGTTCAAAACAATATTTCGGTAGGCTTTATAGCCTCCTGCAAGAACTGAAGCGGTAAGCCCTGCCGTATCTAACAGCCAGCCAAATGATCCGCTGCGCATGCCTCCCCGCCAGCAATGCACTAATACTTCCTTGTTTTGTGGGTTGAGTTTTTTCGCCTGTTTAACGAAATCTGCCAGTTTTGGACCAACCAACGTGAGTCCCAGCAATACAGCCGAATCTTTACCAGCATTTTTATATTTTGTGCCAACCTGTGCCCGCTCATCGTTATCGAATAGTGGAATGCTCACTGCGCCGGGAATATGGGCGCGGTCATACTCCCCCGGCGACCGAACGTCAACAATGGGCATATTTTTGGCTTTCTCTAAAAACTCTTCAACCGGTAACTGGTGAACCATATATGTTTCGCAGGCTTTAGCCTGTTTTTGTAAGTAATCTAATTAAGTGGCAAAGCAGAAATTTTTAACTGAATCGGTGGTCCGATGCGGTTAAAAATAAAATCTGCCTAATTACTTAATTCCCGTAAATACATCTGAATTGTATTCTCCAGGCCAAAATAAAGCGCATCGCTGATGAGGGCATGGCCAATGGAGACTTCTTCTAAACCGGGTATTTGTTCGTTGAAATAGCGTAGGTTTTCCAAACTCAAATCATGGCCTGCATTGAGGCCAAGGCCTAATTCGGTCGCGAGTTGGGCAGCCCGAATAAAGGGGGCAATAGCCGATTCGCGATTCTCTGCATAGTGGCTGGCATATGGTTCCGTATATAATTCAATCCGGTCAGTACCAACGGCTTTGGCTCCTTCGACCATGCGTTCATCGGCATCCACAAAAATAGACACGCGGATACCATCGGCTTTGAACGTATCAATTAAATAGCGAAGATGGTCGGCATGTCGGATCGTATCCCAGCCTGCATTGGATGTAATGGCGTCGGGCGAGTCGGGAACCAGTGTCACTTGTGCGGGTTTGACACGTTTGACTAACTCAATAAATCGCTCGTCCGGGTTGCCTTCAATATTAAATTCAGTCGTCACAACTTCGTTCAAATCCAGTACGTCCTGATAGCGTATATGACGTTCGTCGGGACGCGGGTGAACGGTAATACCCTGTGCTCCAAACCGTTCGCAATCGAGCGCTACTTTTACGAGATTAGGGTTGTTGCCACCCCGTGCATTTCGAATGGTGGCAATTTTGTTGATATTAACGCTTAAACGTGCCATCGGGTAATGAATAATGAGGAATGTACAATGAACAATGACTGGTTTCTTAACTTTGCTGAACCAGTGATGGTTCATGGGTATGTATCAATCGACCATCACTAATTTTACATTATCCATTATTCATTACCGAGATGGCATTAAAAGCACAAATTGACGCTGATATCAAGCAGGCCATGCTGGCTAAAAACCCAGATAAACTGCGCGCTCTACGAGCGGTGAAGTCCATGATTTTGCTCGAAGAAACTAAAGAAGGGCAATCGGGCGAGCTTAAACCCGAAGATGAAACCAAGATTCTAACCAAAGCGGTGAAGCAACGGAAAGACTCGGCCGATATTTATCGTCAACAAAATCGCCCGGACTTACTAGCTGTGGAGGAAGCCGAAATAGCGGTTATCGAGCAGTATTTGCCTAAGCAATTATCGGATGATGAATTGAAAGAAAAACTACAGGCCATCGTTGCTCGTGTTGGCGCATCAGTTCCGTCGGATATGGGTAAAGTTATGGGCGTGGCGACTAAAGAACTCGCTGGCCAGGCCGATGGGAAAACCATCTTAGCTATAGTAAAAACATTGTTACAATAAGCGAAAGTGCAAAAGAGTGAAAGAGTGAATTGCTGACGCAAGCTCTTTGCGCTCTATCAATCTTTCAATCTTTCACTCTTTGATAATTTGAATACCCTCGACTTACTCATGCTTATTCCCCTCGCCTGGGGCGTTTATAATGGTTACCGAAAAGGTCTTCTGGTGGAGATTGTCGCGGTCATTGCGTTTGTCGTGGCTATGATTGTCGGCTTTAAATTTCTGGCATTTGGCATAGAGTTGCTCAGTCCGTATATCAGTCGCGAGATTGCCCGAAAAATTTTACCCTGGCTGGGTTTTTCGATCATATTCTTCCCGACGGTTGTCATGATTAACCAGATGGGCTTTGCCATCCGACGATCGCTAAAATATTCTGTATTAGGCACATTCGATAGTGTGGCAGGTGCGGCTGTAGGTCTTTTTACGTGGATCTTTGGAATTAGTGTTATCCTTTGGTTGTTGAGTTATATGGGCGTCAAAATGCCCGCCCGTCAGGCAGAGACCGCATTTCTATATCCTTATATTCGGCCAATTGCGCCGAAGGTGATGGATAAAGCCGCCGTTTGGGTTCCAAAAGGGCTGGAAACAGGAAAAAAATGGCGAAGTAGTACTGATCGTCCCGATCGATTAAATTAAAAAGAAACAAGAATTTCGCTTATCTCTGGTCGACTCATACATAGATGGTCGGTCGAGGACGGTTGGCGCAAGAGTATGAAACAAGATATTCGTAAACTGACTGCTGTTCAGTTAAAAGACTGGTTTTCTCAACACGGTGAACAGGGGTTTCGGGCCAAACAGGTTCATGAATGGCTGTGGAAAAAATCGGCGCTTTCGTTTGAGCAAATGACGAATCTGTCAGTGCCGACGCGGGAGTTACTGAACACTAATTTTGAGATTCGTCCGCTAACCATTGACCAGGAACAACGTAGTAACGACGGAACCATAAAATCGTCGTTTCGCCTGTTTGATGGAAATCTGGTTGAGGGTGTTTTGATTCCATCCCTGCGTACTGACGACATGGATCGTATGACGGCTTGCGTATCGAGTCAGGTGGGCTGCTCGCTGACGTGCAAATTCTGTGCAACGGGTTATATGGATCGCAAACGTAATCTTGACGCTGCCGAAATTTATGATCAGGTAGTGACTATCGACCGGCAGGCCAAGGAAAATTACAATGTGCCGCTCTCGAACATTGTGTATATGGGCATGGGCGAACCGTTGCTGAACTACAAAAATGTGCTCGAATCTGTTGACCGCATCACCTCGGCCGATGGCTTAGGCATGTCGCCAAAGCGGATTACTGTTTCAACGGCGGGCATTGCCAAAATGATTCGGCAACTCGGCGACGATGCGGTAAAGTTTAATTTGGCCCTTTCGCTCCACGCGGCCAATGATGTGAAGCGTGATCAGATTATGCCTATTAATGAAAGCAATACGCTGGAAGTTTTGGGCGATGCACTTAGCTATTTCTACAAAAAAACGGGAACGCGCATCACGTTCGAATACATTCTGTTCTACAATTTCAACGATACGTTACAAGACGCGCAGGAACTCTGGAAGTTCACAAAACGCGTTCCGGCAAAGATTAATATCATTGAATACAACCCTATTGCTGAGGCTAATTTTACGAATACGGATCCTCAAACGTTGGATAAATTTGCGAGTTACTTAGACAATAAAGGCGTAATAGTGAACGTCCGCCGGAGCCGGGGCAAAGATATTGATGCGGCTTGTGGGCAATTAGCCGGTAAAAAATAAGGCTACTGAAAAGCCGCTGTTTTCACTACCTGAACGCTATTAGCCAACTGCGACTTACTTGCCGCCTTTCGTGACTTAACAATTTGGTAATACCGCTCTGCCCGGTTTGACGTACTTTTGTGGCAATCATTGGCTTACGGACCCACTGTTCGCTTAACTATAGAAGATACTTCACTTATGTTTGGCTTAGAAACGGATGTTTTTATCCTCCTCTTTATCAGCCTATTCGCTGCGTGTGCCTTTGAATTTGTTAATGGTTTTCACGATACAGCCAATGCCGTTGCCACCGTTATTTATACCAATGCATTAAAGCCAACGGTCGCCGTTGTGTGGTCGGGAATTTGCAATTTCACGGGTGTTTTGCTGGGTGGAATTGGGGTTGCAATGGGTATTGTCAACCTGCTCCCGGTTGAATTGCTCGTTGATCAAAATGTATATCACAGCGTAGCCATGGTGATGGCTTTGCTTCTAAGTTCTATTATCTGGAACGTTGGCACCTGGTATTTTGGCTTGCCCAGTTCGAGTTCTCATACCCTTATCGGGTCAATATTGGGCGTTGGTTTGGCGTTTGCAACGATGCCCGAAAACAAAACCGGAGCTGCTGTCAACTGGGAAAAAGCCATCGAAACCGGCTATGCTTTGTTACTATCTCCTTTATTAGGGTTCAGTTTGGCGATTGTGCTGATGTTTATTTTGCGTCGATCCGTGCCTGATGAAGCAAAAGATCAGCTTTTTAAAGAGCCTAAAAAGAATACAGAGCCGCCAACCTGGATTCGGGCTATCCTGATTGCTACCTGTTCTTTAGTGAGTTTCTTTCACGGCAGCAACGACGGCCAGAAGGGTGTGGGCCTGATTATGCTTATCCTGATTGGTATTGTTCCCTATCATTTTGCCGTTAAAGCTGATCTTGATCCGCGCTTGATGCAGACAAATATCACCAGTATTCAGCAAACGCTCTCTTCGCTGGATTCAACCCGTCTTTCGTCAACTAATCGTGCCCGATTGGCTCAGACTCATATCGAACTTTCTGAATTGAGCAAGCTGATAAACAGTCCACTCGTTGACAAAAGAATCCCGAATGAGAAACGATTAGATGTACGGCGGGATTTACTGCTTATCAACAGCAACGTAAAGAAAATAGCTGAAGATGAAGGGGCTAACTTCAGTGCCAGCCAATTAGCCTTGCTAACCAAGAATATGGGCGAAGAAAGTGGACTGCGCCGTTTTACAGATTATGCCCCTTTGTGGGTAATTCTGATGATTGCGATATCGCTGGGTCTTGGCACAATGATTGGCTGGCGCAGAATTGTGGTAACAGTTGGCGAGAAGATTGGTAAACAACACCTAACCTACGC
>JANXVQ010000501.1 GCA_025351545.1 Spirosoma sp. | reverse complement strand
GCCATCGGTTCGGGAGGGAACGCGGATTTTTGTCGATATAAAAAATAATGGTGATGTGGCTATTACCAGGGGAACACCTATTTCATTAGCCCTGCGTGTTGAAGGTCCGAAAGGAGCGAATGAAGGAGCAAAGATTAATTTTGTGAGCCTGACAGACACCACGGCTATTAAACCGGGCGAAACAGTCACCATTAGTAAGTCGAACAACGGTCCCTGGGTTGGCGATATGAATGTACTCTTTGAGCGAGCCGGCGACTATACAATCTCCGTAATGCTCGACCGCGAGAACACCATTGCCGAAAGCAACGAGCAGAACAACAATGCCACGCATACACTAACATACCGCGCTCCGCAAAGCCTGAGTGCCTACGCCCTCGAAAGGGCCACGCGCAGCTATGCTTCGGTGGCACCCGTTGATTCAGTTATTGCCTTGCTCCGGCAAACCCAGAAGTTGGGTTCTGTTCAGAGTAACGCTATTGTAAAGGGCGTATCGGAAGGTTGGAATATGAAGCAGAATGCTCAGGTTCGCGACGCCGATAAATCGTTCCTGGCCAGCCTGAGCGGTATGGTTTCAACAGATAATCGCGAACGCTTAGGACGCCTTTATGCTGTGTGGGGTCTGACCAAAAGTGAGCCAACCGATCCTAACGTGGAAGTCGTGCATTTAAAAACGGTCCGTGAAGAAATGCGTTACGACAAAAAAGAATTTACAGTTACAGCGGGTAAGCAAGTTGAGCTGGTATTAGAAAATACCGACGCAATGCAGCATAACCTGGTGATCGGTAAGGCCAAAAGTATGGAGATTATCGGCGCAGCAGCCGATAAGATGATTACGAATAAAGATGGTGCTGAAAAGAATTATGTTCCGGCGATTGCACAGGTTATTGCCGCCACACCCTTGGTTAACCCCGATCAAACATTCCGGCTTAAATTTACAGCCCCCGCTACGCCCGGCGATTATCCATTTGTTTGTACATTTCCAGGCCACTGGCGTATTATGAATGGCGTCATGAAAGTTACAAAAGCAAGCGTCCCACTAAGCGCAAAGTAGCGGGATAGTTCAGGCAAAAAGAACTCTCACAAACATCAATCGCCAGACATCTTCCTGATGTCTGGCGATTGATGTTTGTGAGAGTTTATACTTACTTTTTTTACACCAGGCGCTTTTTAGGTATTTCGCTGGGTGATGGGGGCAAAAGGGCCGAAGGAGGTAATTGAATCATAAACTCACTACCTTTTCCCAACTCACTTTTCACCCAGATTGTCCAGTTGTGAGACTGAATAATTCGCTGCACATAGCTAAGCCCTAAACCGAAACCTTTTACGCTTGGTTGATTTCGGTCATGAACCCGAAAAAACGGCTGAAAAATCCGGGATATTAATTTGGGTGGGATACCAACGCCATGATCACGAACTGTAATGGTCAGTCCATCAGCATTTGTTTGGGTTTGCATGGTTATTTCCGGCACATCCGAACTGTACTTTATCGCATTATCTAACAGATTATACAGTACGTTGGTTAAGTGCAGCCGATCGGCCAGAATGTGCGGATCAGCGCCGAGCAAATTCAATGTCAAATAATCACCGTGGCGTTCTGCTACTGAGTGTAAAAGCTGGTGAAGTTGTACGGGTTCGATATTAAGCATCAACGTATTGCGGTCGGCGCGGGCCAGTGTCAGCATCATTTCTACCTGGTGTTGAAGCCGCTCCGTTTCTTCGCGAATGATACGAACGTATTTCTCGGTTCGTTCAGGTTGATTACGGGCAATGGGAGAATCCAGAATATCGGCGGCCATCCGAATTGCCGTGATAGGTGTTTGAAATTCATGGACTATCGACTGAAGTACTTCCGTTTGTACAACTGATCGCTGCCGATTACGCAAGAGCCACCACAATCCATATCCCACAAGTACCTGCACTACCAACGCCAGGCCAAACAGTGCCAGCCACAGTAACGATGCGGCCATTATAGAAGCTGTTTTGGAAAATAACAAACCGGCTCCAATAAATAGAAAAGGCGCTATGACAAACGAAGAAATGATAGTGGAACAGCGTAGCATAACGTCCTCTGTTAGGAATTAATGAGGAAACTAAAGCCAATAAGCGACATCGAATAGACTAAATAATGTCTCGTTGTAAATGTCACACGAAAATGCCGGGAAAAATAATGTCTGCAACTAAATGCCCGCTTTTTGCGGGCATTTAGCATATGGTATTTGTGGCTACCTGCCTTAGGAATTGGCCGCCGAGTCGTCGCCTGGTGTTGATGAGCTATCAGTGACTTTGGCGCGTGATGTACGCGTGGTTTTTTGAGCCGCTGGTTTTGAGGCAGTTGCCTGTTTACGATAGGTACGGGTAGCTTTTGCGGATGAAGCTATATCAGCAACTTCTGACACAACAGCAACTGAGGCTTTTTTAGCCGAACGTTTGGCGTTCTTTTCGGCCTTCTCAGCGTTTTTTTTCGCTTTAGCTAGATCTTTCTTTACTTTTTTTTCGGTCAACTTTACGGGTTTTTCAGCTTTTTTTTCAGCTTTTT
>JANXVQ010000541.1 GCA_025351545.1 Spirosoma sp. | reverse complement strand
CCGATTTACACGACATCGGCCACAATTGACCTGTGTGAAGTAATGCTCATGGACAGCGCCCGTATTCAGGAGCGAGACCTGGAACGCGTTAACCAACGACGCGTCCGCCGGGGCGATCCTGAACTGGAAGCGCTCTATGATGAAGACGATGTGAAAAAGGCGCTCGACCAAATGCGCCCCGTTGGCTATGGTAAGCCATTTGTCATCTGCGAGGAAGCGACGGGTTTGCTCACCGATGCCGGTCATTTGCTCGGCAGCGCGTCGATCAGCCTGACTATTCGGGAGGATAATACAGAAAAATATCTTTTCTTTAGCGGAGACATTGGCCGGCCTGACGATAAAATTCTGCGCTCGCCCGATACTTTTCCACAGGCCGATTATATCATTTGCGAATCGACTTACGGCGACCGGCTTCACGAAGCTGAGCCCGATATGAAGGCTCACTTATTGCAAATTGTGCAGCAAACGTGTGTTGAAGGTCAGGGTAAACTCCTTATTCCAGCCTTTGCCGTTGATCGTACACAGGAAATAATTTATGCCCTCGATCAACTATCGAGCGAAGGTCGTTTGCCGCGTTTACCCGTTTATATTGACAGCCCAATGTCTGTGAAAGCGACGGATGTAATGCGCGACCATGAAGAGGATTTTAATCCTGATATTCTCGCTTACATCAAAAAAGATGGCGATGCCTTTCAATTTGCCAATCTGCATTACATAACGGAGGTTGAAGAATCGAAGGCCATCAACAACAGCACAGAGCCTTGCATCATCATTGCACCGTCTGGTATGGCCGAAGCCGGGCGTATTAAGCATCACATCAAAAATAATATCTCAAAACCCAGCACAACTATTCTGCTGGTTGGTTACGCATCGCCCAACAGTTTAGGTGGTGCCCTGAAACGCGGTGATAAGGAGGTAACTATTTTCGGGGAACGATATCCGGTTGTGGCCCGCGTTGCCATTATGGATTCGTTTTCGGCCCACGGCGATTACCGGGAGATGCTTCATTTTTTAAGTTGCCAGAACCCAGCCCAGGTCAAATCTGTATTTCTCGTTCATGGCGAATATGATAAGCAGTTAATCTGGAAAGGTCATTTGCAGGAGGCTGGATTTCAGCACATCGACATACCGGAGATGGGGGAAAAAGTGACGTTGTAATAAAGTTCTAGCATAAAAAAAACTCCGGCTCATACGGCCGGAGTTTTTTTTATGCTAATAAAAACAGACCACATCGTCAGCTAAACCGTACGCGTACCCGCGAGAAACAATGGTTCAACACAACACGATATACCTTACCAAACTGGGCATAACACCAACGTTTAAGTTGCTTAATTTCTTTAGGAATAAGCATCTTAATGGCTTTTGCCAATTCTTTTTCAAATAGGGATTTATCAAAACTTACCTTCTGAAGGATAGTCTTGATATATTCAAGCATAGAAAGCATAAGATGACATTTTTCGGTTAATAAGCTTAAGGATATTGGGAGAGGATGGACAGTTCGTTCTTAACTTTGATGCTTTAATTCGTAACGCCTTATCTTTTACTTTTGTTGCCCAAAAATAATAATGTTTGTTGCAATATTCCAAAAATTCATTGTATTATTTTTCTTTTGCTCCATTTTGGGGTTTGGCCAATCCGTTGATAATGTGGCGTCTATTGAATTTGGGCAAATAATCTTTCCGATTGAACGGCCCTTTGCCATTTCGCTTATTATTCCGAATAGCGAAACCCGTGCTACAATCACCTTTCCAGACATTGCGGGCTTTACAAAAAAAGGCACATCAACGAGTATGTCGCCCGTTGAAGTCGATGGTAAGATAGTTACTAGTCAGGTTATTACGCAAAATTATCAGGCAAAGGCCGCAGGGCGTTTTCGATTATTGCCCTTTACGATTGTTGTCAACGGCGAAACGATACGTTCGGAGGGAACCACGCTGCTTGTAAAACCAGCATCAACGGCTCCCGGTGCTGTTGATGCTATGCGAAATACGGCGTCAGATCTTGAAAATGAACTAAACAATACCCGTTCTGCATCCGTTAATGCGCCTTTGAATACGATTGATATATCGCCTGGCGGGGCTGCTTTCCTGTCGCTTCGCGCGTCAAAATCATCCATCTATGCGGGCGGTGGTGTATCACTAACGTTATCATTTTTCGTTGCTGATAATTATCCTTTTGAACTTAGTTTTCAGGCACTTGACAAGCAATTGCAGACGATTACCAAGAAAATTCGTCCGACTAATTCATGGGAAGAAAATCTGCCTATCAATGATTTAAAGCCATTATCAGTGATAATCGGTGGAAAAAAATTCCGGGAGTACCGTCTTTTCCAGTCCGTTTTTTTTCCTTTGTCAAACCAGTCACTGCGATTGCCCGCCGTGGCACTTCAGTTAGGACGCCGACCTGTTATTGGTCCACCATCGTTTCAACCCGAAACGATTTTATTTACCAGCAAACCCCTTACAATTGCTGTCAGGTCGTTGCCCGTTCATCCGTTGCGGGGTCGGGTGCCGGTTGGGTCATTTCAACTGGAAGAAAGCCTGGAGCGGCAGCACGTTGCCGCCGGGAAGAGTATACGCTATACGTTTTCAATTTCGGGGGCGGGTAATGTAGCCACTTTGCCAGCCCCTGTTCTTCTGCATGAACGGGCTGAATTAGACGTGTTTCCACCTGAAGAACGGCATTCGATCAGTCATAGCAGCAATGAAATAATAGGTAGCAAGACATTCACGTATTTTGTCGTACCGCACCAAAATGGGTCGATTTCGTTGGCAAATCACTTCCAATGGATTTACTTCGACCCGCAAACGGCTCGGTATGATACCCTTCGGCCACGTCTGGAACTTCGAGTTGGGGATAACGAGTCAGTTCCATTGAGTAATATAGGTGTACTCACCGGTGCCGCTGTTGCAAATGGCGAAGCTGTTCCGGGAGCGCCAGTTGGCAATTCACTCTACGCGGGCATCGAAGCAATGGACAGTACACACCAGCCAATTAGTATGTCGGTCTTGATTCGGTCCATTGCTAATGTGTTGATTGTGTTAATGTTACTGGGAATGGTTTTTGTGTTAGTTAAGAAATGATGTCACGCGTCACCGGGTTAAAACCCGGTGTTGAAGAAATAGACTTGAAATAAACGATATAAAACAAGAGGCTATCGGCTATAAAGGCTATTGTCTTTTGTCTATTAATCGGGGATAACCCTCAATAATGTCAGCATGAGCAGTACTTACGGAACACTATTTAAGATTTCTACATTCGGCGAATCGCACGGCCCGGCCATTGGCGTTGTGATTGACGGTTGCCCGGCCGGACTGATATTCGATACCGATTTTATTCAGCACGAACTGGATCGACGGAAACCTGGCCAATCGCGTATTACGACCCAACGGCGAGAGGCCGATGAATTTGAGGTTTTGTCAGGTGTATTCGAGGGATATACGCAGGGAACGCCCATTGCGCTGGTTATCCGAAATACCGATCAGCGCAGCAAAGATTATGGTCATATTGCCGGGCAATTTCGCC
Organism: Spirosoma sp.; assembly: GCA_025351545.1. Taxonomy (GTDB): domain Bacteria; phylum Bacteroidota; class Bacteroidia; order Cytophagales; family Spirosomataceae; genus Spirosoma. The sequence continues at coordinate 1,124 of JANXVQ010000541.1, read as the reverse complement.
CATCTCACGCCGATTATACATACCAGGCCAAATACGGTTCCCGCGATTACCGGGGAGGTGGCCGGTCGTCGGCCCGCGAAACGGCTGCCCGGGTTGCCGCCGGTGCGGTTGCCAAATTATTACTCGCGCAACAGGGTGTTCAAATTCAGGCATATGTCTCGCAAGTTGGTAAACTGAAACTCGACAAACCGTACGTAGAACTGAATCTGGCTCTTGCTGAAGAGAACGCCGTGCGGTGTCCCGACCCTGAAATGGCTGAGCAAATGTTTCAGTATATTGATGAAATTCGAAAGCAGGGCGATTCCATTGGCGGAATTGTCGATTGTGTCGTGACAGGTGCTCCGGTGGGTTGGGGTGAGCCGGTTTTCGATAAACTCCACGCCGAGTTAGGCAAAGCTATGCTCAGCATCAACGCCGTAAAGGGCTTTGAATATGGCAGTGGGTTCGCCGGGGTAGAGTTGCGGGGCTCTCAGCATAATGATGAGTTCTATACCGACGAAACCGGTCGCGTTCGTACCAAAACCAATCAATCGGGTGGTATTCAGGGTGGTATAAGCAATGGCGAGGATATCCACTTCCGAACGGCCTTCAAACCCGTTGCCACCATCATGCAGGATCAGGATAGCGTCGATGTGAACGGCCAACCCGTAACGGTTTCGGGGAAAGGGCGGCACGATCCCTGTGTGGTTCCCCGTGCCGTGCCCATTGTGGAAGCTATGGCCGCGCTGGTGCTGGCCGATATGTATTTGAGGAACAAAATTGCGCAGGTATAAATGAGCTTAAATCGGGTTACTTTTTCCTGAAAACAGCTTGCATGATGGCGAAACCCAGGAAGCCAAAACCAACGGCTTGTGCCGAAATGCCAATGGTGAGCAGCGTGCCGGTTGCTTCCCATTGATGTGTTTTCCCGTAGGCGCCAGAGAGCGTAAAGGCAAGGCCCGATAGCCAGCAGACGCCTGCTAACAGGATGTATTTATTTTTGATAGTAACCATCGGTATGTCAATTAAATAAGACTGCCTTGCTGAAAAACCTTGAACGCCCGCCTGTCATTTCATCTTTCTATCGGCTTCTGTTTTGCCGCCTTTCTCTGGCCGGGACTGGTTATTGCGCAACCTGATATGTC
>JANXVQ010000539.1 GCA_025351545.1 Spirosoma sp. | reverse complement strand
GGCTTTGGTTTTGTCTCAATGTCTGGTAATCCATTTGGCAAAGATAAGCCTGTCAGCCACGCGTTGTCCCAACTAATCAATCCGAATAATCTTTACTAAAATTAAACTATTGTTCAGGCAATTAATTGTTGCAATAGTTGATAGCCCATCTGTTCTGTTCCCAGAAGTTTATCGGCTGGTGTATTTACGTCGGCAATATCGCGCGTGCGGAACCCAGCTTTGAGCACTGCATCAATAGCATTGACAACTGTATCGGCTTCTGCTTTCATCCCAAAGGATATATCAAGCATTAAAGCTACTGATAAAACCGATGCTAGTGGATTTGCTACGCCCTTGCCTGTAATATCGTGAGCCGAGCCATGAATAGGCTCATATAAGCCTGTGGTATCACCTATAGATGCTGATGCTAACATGCCCATTGACCCAGCAATCTGGCTCGCTTCATCGGTTAAAATGTCGCCGAAAAGATTACCTGTCACGACAACATCGAACCGTTTAGGGTCTTTAATGAGTAACATAGCGGCTGCGTCAACAAACTGATGTTCAACCTCTACCTCAGGATAACGTGTGGCAATTTCCTGCACAACTCCACGCCATAAACGCGATGATTCAAGTACGTTTGCTTTATCGACTGAGCAAAGCTTCTTACGACGGGTCATAGCCGCATCAAACGCTTTAATGGCAATACGCTCCACTTCATAGCGGCTGTAAATCATGGTATCGTAAGCGGTGTTACCATCATCTGTACGCCCTCTTTCACCAAAGTAGACATCGCCCGTTAATTCACGAAAAAATAAGATATCAGCCCCTTTAAGAATCTCCGGTTTAATGCTTGACGCACTCAGAAGTTCATCAAAAAGTTTGATTGGACGAAGATTGGCATACAAACCCAATGCTTTGCGGATACCTAATAGACCTTGTTCCGGCCGAACTTTAGCCGAAGGATCATTATCATATTTAGGATGCCCAACGGCCCCGAATAGAATAGCGTCTGACGCTTTTGACTTGGTGATCGTTTCGTCGGGTAACGGGCTCCCGGTAGCTTCAATAGCCGCGTGGCCAATCAGGGCTGTGTCGTACGTAAACTCGTGATTATATTTTTTTGCAATTGCATCCAGCACTTGTTTGCCAACTGCTGTTACTTCCTGACCGATGCCATCACCGGCAATAACTACAATGTGTTTTTTCATTTTAAAAATTAAAACCGGATCGCCGGTGCGGAGTGACAGATCGAAAGAATAGCCTGAATTTCGTTTGTCACTCGTTAAAATGCGTGAATTGAATAAGATAAAATCAGATCGAGTTAAGCTAATCTTACAGAGGCTTCACAGCTTCAGCAATGACATTTTTACCAATAACTTGCCCAAACGTTACTTTATCGAGTAGCCGACTTACCGGAAAGATAACCCGATCATAAAAAACTACTGATTCTTTCGTGATCCGACCGTCTCTACCAAGCCATTTGTAAAGCAGAGAGATGAAGTAGCCCGCAAAATCATAATATCGGCAATCAGTGACACGTAGCCCGGTTTCTTCCAGAATCTGGCAAACCATCTTTTTGTCATAGCGCCTATAATGACCAACATGCTCGTCCATATTGCTGAAAATCTCCTGACGGGCGGGCACAAACACTTTCATACGGCCTCCTGGTTTGAGCTTCGTATATAGTTCTTTTACAATTTCGCCGTGCTGTTCAATATGCTCTAATACATTGATTGTATAGATCAAATCATACCTTTTGGTTAGCTGACTAATGTCTGTGTAAACGGGCTGTCTGATCAGTGGTAAAAGGTCCGGGTCAATCTCGGCTGCATCGACACTGCCTAATGGAAAGCGGTTTGCATATTCACCATTACCGGCACCGAAGTCTAATACTGCCTCACCAGGACGAATATCGCGGGCTACCCAATTATAAAGACCACTATTATAATTGACAGCATGGCTCATAATCGCCAAATTGTCTGAACCATTGTATTCTACTTTTTCCGCCGTTTGTTTTGCCTGACTCATAAAGTTGGAAGACGAATTAAATGTGATACCATTTGTCCAGTTTTTACCGACACCAAGTTATTAAACCAATTGCTATAATACCAAAAAAGGCTCTTTTGCGATAATTTCCGAATAAATTAATTTTTCCTTTTACGTTAATCTCAGCAATACGATGTCTATTTGCTAACGCTGTAATTGGTTCGACTCTCGCGCTGGATACAAAGACTCACAGGAGATTTAATCCAGCGTATTTAGCATCTTTTGAGTTGCCTTGATAGCTGATACCGTCTGGTCTGAATCGAGACCCCGGGTTTTGAATTCCTGGTTATTATATTTCCAGGTAATAATTGTTTCACAAAGGGCATCGGTCCGACCTCCGGTTGGAATTCGCACCGCGTAGTCGGTTAGTATAGGCAATGTCAATTTCTTTTTGCCATAAATCTTCTTCAATGCGTTCATAAACGCGTCATATTGTCCGTCGCCCTGTGCACTTTCTTCAAATTGCTCCTCAGCAACGCGAACCCTCAGCGTGGCCGAAGGCTTGAGATCTTTCGAGTGCGTTAGTACATAATTGAGCACTTCGACCCGCGAGACTGTGGCAGTGGTATTTAGTACGTCAGAGATAATATACGGTAAATCTTCACGCGTGACAGCCTCTTTCTGGTCGCCCAGTTCGATAACCCGCTGCGTTACCTTTTTGAGATCGTCTTCTGATAACTGGATGCCTAATTCGCGGAGATTATTCTCAATGTTAGCCTTCCCCGACATCTTTCCCAACGCGTAGCTGCGCTTCCGACCAAAACGTTCGGGTAGTAATGTGTTGAAGTAAAGATTATTTTTCTTATCGCCATCGGCGTGAATACCGGCTGTTTGGGTAAATACATTATCGCCAACCACAGGCTTGTTGTCGGGAATACGTAGTCCCGAAAACGTCTCGACAATCTTGCTGACCTGATACAGTGATTTCTCGACTACGCCCGTTTTCACTTCCGGCATAAAATCGCGCAACACAGCAATGGCACTGGCCATAGGTGCATTACCTGCCCGCTCGCCAAGTCCATTAACAGTCAAATGTATTCCATGTGCTCCCGCCCGAACGGCCTCCAGCACGTTTGCGATGCTAAGATCATAGTCGTTGTGAGCGTGAAAGTCGAAGTGCAGGCTTGGGTAGCGGCTAATCAACGGGCTAATAAACGCATAGGTCTCGGTGGGTGTCAGGATACCAAGTGTGTCGGGTAACAATATCCGACGGATCGGTTGCGTTTGAAGGAAATCCAGAAACTGAAGCACATAATCCGGTGAGTTTCGCATACCGTTGCTCCAGTCTTCCAGATACACATTCACTTGTAAATCAAGCTGTTGGGCTTTACTGATAATCTGCTGAATGTCGGCAAAGTGTTCCTCTGGTGTTTTCTTGAGCTGATGCGTCAGGTGGTTAATCGAGCCTTTTGTCAGCAAGTTCATAACCTTCGCGCCTGATGCGTGCATCCAGTCGAGGGAGGCTTTACCGTCCACAAATGTCAGCACTTCGATTTTGTGGAGTAAACCGGCTCCGGCAGCCCAACGGGTAATCTGCTGTACGGCCTCCAACTCACCCGCAGATACTCGTGCTGAGGCCACCTCAACCCGGTCTACTTTAACCTCGGTAAGCAGTAACTGGGCTAAAGCCAGTTTTTCAGATGCAGAAAACGACACTCCGTTGGTTTGTTCACCATCGCGAAGTGTCGTGTCCATAATTTCAATGTAGCGACGTTTCATTTATAAAGAGCGAATGAATGATTGAGTGAAAGAGCGAAAGATAATTGGCATATGAATGTTTCTTTCGCCAGCCACGCTTTCACTCTTTCTTTCGCTCTTCAAAAAGGGCGTGTTTCGGCGAAAACTGCGATTTCTTCTTCCATCGATAATAGATAGTCGATATCGTCGTAACCATTGGTGAGATTATGCTTTTTGTATTCGTTGATGGCAAAGCTTTCGCTCTCGCCCGTCGCTAACAACGTGATGGTCTGCGTTGGCAGGTTTACTTCCAACTCAGTCTTTGGGTTAGCTTCGATGGCCGCAAAGATTTTTTCCAGAAACTCGGGGCTAACCTGTACCGGCAGGATGCCAACATTTATGGAATTGTTCTGGAAAATATCAGCAAAAAAACTCGACACAACACAGCGAAAGCCATAGTCGTAAATAGCCCATGCCGCATGTTCTCGGCTCGACCCGCTGCCAAAATTTTTGCCTCCGACCAGGATTTTGCCGGAATAGGTTGGCATGTTCAGGACAAAATCGGCTTTGGGTGTATTGTCGTTGTTGTACCGCCAATCACGAAAGAGATTGTCGCCAAATCCTTTACGCTCAGTGGCTTTCAGGAATCGGGCAGGGATAATTTGATCAGTATCAACGTTCTCATTTGGCATGGGAACGGCACTGCTGCGGAGTATAGTGAACTTTTCGTAAGCCATTTTTATGAATGAATAATGTGTAATGAATAATGATCGAGTAATGTGAAATCAGGGTCCAATCAAAGAAGCCATCATTTTACATTATTCATTACACATTATCCATTAAACCTCTAGGATCAGTAACTACGCCTGTTACGGCCGCAGCAGCCGCAACTAATGGACTGGCCAACAGGGTACGTGCGCCCGGTCCTTGACGGCCCTCGAAATTGCGGTTCGACGTTGAGACAGCATATTTACCCGCTGGAATTTTGTCTTCGTTCATGGCCAGACAGGCCGAACAACCGGGTTGACGCAACTCAAAACCAGCCTGCGTCAGAATGTCCAGAATACCCTCGTCTTTGATTTGCTTCTCAACAACGTGCGATCCCGGCACTAACCATGCCGTTATATTGTCCGCTTTCTGGCGTCCTTTTACAATGGAAGCAAACGCCCGGAAATCTTCGATACGGCCATTCGTACAACTACCGAGAAAGACAAAATCGACCGGCTTACCCAGCATGGTTTCGTTTTCGGCGAAGCCCATATACTGCAGCGATTTTTTATAGCTCGCCGATCCGTCCTTCACCGTGTCGGCCATCGGAATTTGATGCGTTACACCCGTTCCCAATCCTGGATTAGTACCATACGTAATCTGCGGCTCAATATCGGCGGCATCGAAGGTAAGATCAAGGTCGAACGTAGCGCCTTCGTCGGTTTTGAGTGTTTGCCAGTAGGGAACCAGTTTGTCCCACTGTTCGCCTTTGGGCGACAGTTCGCGACCTTTCAAATAGTCGAGCGTAGTTTGGTCGGGAGCAATCATGCCACCTCGTGCGCCCATTTCTATGGTCATGTTACAAACCGTCATCCGGCCTTCCATGCTCATATTCTCAAACACCTCACCAGCATACTCCACAAAATAACCTGTGGCACCGCTGGCAGACGTTTGCGAAATGATATACAGAATCACGTCTTTCGATAGTACACCTTTACCCGCTTTACCGTTGACGGTTATACGCATTTTCTTCGGCTTCGGCTGCATAATGCACTGGGTTGCCAAAACCATTTCAACTTCTGACGTACCAATACCGAACGCAATAGCGCCGAATGCACCGTGTGTGGAAGTATGCGAGTCGCCACACACGATGGTCATGCCAGGTAGTGTGATCCCATTTTCAGGTCCTACCACGTGTACGATACCGTTTTTGATGTGACCAAGGCCCCAGTGGGAGATATTATGCTTTGCGGCATTGCGCTCCAGTGCTGCCAACTGATTAGCCGAGAGTAAATCTGCTACCGGTAGGTGTTGGTTCAGTGTTGGGGTGTTGTGATCGGCAGTAGCAAACGTCCGTCCGGAAAACATCACGGGGGCGCCCCGGCCTTCAAGGCCCAGAAATGCTACAGGACTGGTTACTTCGTGGATAAAATGCCGGTCGATAAACAACACATCGGGACCGTCTTTAACATGCCGGACGACATGCGCATCCCATACTTTATCAAACAGGGTTTGTGGGGTACTCATAGCTGTAAAGGATAACTAGTCTCTGTATTTTGTATTACGTTTGCTCTGGTATCGCTACAACCGAGAAACATGGCTACAAAATTGATCAATCTTATTGAATTACAAATCCCGCCATTCGTCCAGTAAATAGCGATTTTGGTTCAAATAGCTAGCTTGGGTGTAAAACCGTATTGTAAAAAATTGACGTATTGTTGGCATTCTTATAAAAAAACTCTCTTCTGCTGAGGCATTTTGGTGGCGTCAGCGGGGCTGCCCGTGCGGTTTTTCAACCTGACGTTGCGAGGTTTCTTAAAGCCGAGTGCCGACGACGCTTAGGCAATTTTATAAAAAAGCCCTGTCCGATGACCTTAGTGGCTTATTGAAGCAGGGCTTTCTTATAAAACGTTTCAACCGAATTCAGCCGTTTAACGTGACTGTACAGTACTCAAAATCTAATTTTGGTTATGTTTAACAAGATTCCCGGCTCATTTACCAACAAAATGTAGAACGTATAACAAACCTTAAATAGGAATATTGCATACAAATATTTTACATTTTCATAAACTTATTGATTTTCTCCATTTTCTGTGTCCTCGTTAGCAGGAGAAATTATTTTTGTTTGTGCAAAAAAAGGGGAATGGTACACAACGAAAAAGTATTGTGGCTGGTGGGGAATTTGAAACTCGTCCGCCCGAACATCTGCCGATATAAATTATTGATGCTCAATTACTTACGAATGTTTGGTAGTTTCCGTCCGCCGAAATAAAAGTACAATAGAATTCCCAAAGTTCAATTACTTCCGTCAGCCCCACTTTTGCCAAACCCAATGTTATGGGCAGTTATTTTCGGTCAATATTTGGACATATCAAGTTCGTCAAAGTCTTTGATTTCAGAAAATTTGATAAGTCTGTATATTTTTATTCTTTTAGTTGTTGTTTTAAACAATTCCTCTCCACTGTCAGCATTTTCGTTTGTATTTACTTTTACTATTTTCTTTTTGGTTGAAAAATTAATACTTGTTCCACTATTAACTACAGGTCCGTGATTATCACTATCGTCATAACCAATTAGTTCAAAATCGGAATTCTGAAACCTAAAAGTATATCCCCAATATCCATATCTACCATGAGAATAGGATATATATAAATTTGATTTTTTTATTTCAATTGATAATTCGGGTGCATAATAAACACCACCGTCTTCGTTTTCAGATGAAAAGCAATCAAGTTTTTTTTTGGCTAATTCGTATTTGTCGTTTTTATTGAACAAAATAATAATACCTCTTCGATTGCGGTCTAATTGTCCACGATATTCGTCAGTAATAATTTTACTTTTATCTGTTCCTTTAATGATAAGAATGCAGTCTTCAATACCGTCTTTATTTAAGTCGCCATTTATCTTTTCAAATACAACATATCCTTTTGGTAAAAAATCGGTCGGATTTTTTTTTGCTCAACTTGTCCAAAAACTGTTGTAATAATTGTCGTCAATAAAAATGTCACAAGTATTTTCATAGTGTCTGTTCTATAATTGCCCATAACCTTAGAACGTGTTGGGAAATTAGATTTGGGTTTTGGGCTTGATCCGTTGCAACATCAGCTGAATGTTGGCTAAAAGTAGCC
>JANXVQ010000392.1 GCA_025351545.1 Spirosoma sp. | reverse complement strand
GCGACTAAGCAAGCTGCTGTCCATCCCGACTACCTTTCCGCTGGCTCACAGAACGTATGGATATAGTCCCGTTATGGCAAAAAGCATACGGGGATTTATGGCGCTGTTCTTCGCAGTTCAATTCATATTTCCGCTCCGTTACCTACTATATCCCGGCGAATTATTCTGGACAGAGCAGGGGTATCGGTTTTCATGGCGGGTGATGCTGATGGAGAAAGCGGGCTACGCTCAGTTCACGGTAAAAGACAATTCGGGGCACCGAACCATTGTCAACAATACCGAATTTCTGACGCCACTACAGGAGAAAATGATGTCGACTCAGCCCGATATGCTGCTGCAATACGCCCATTTTCTTCGGGATTATTATGCCCGACACGGTTTTCAAAAACCCGGAGTTTATGTAGACTCATACGTAGCACTCAATGGTAGATTAGGAAAACCCCTGATCGACCCGGATACCAATCTGGCCAACGAACAGGACTCATTTCAACACAAAGAGTGGATCACCTCCTTCAATGACAAAATTTACGGTTTTTAGTCTGTTCCTTTTTTGCCTTTTCTCCATGGCTATTTCGGCCCAACACCAGCTTTCGGGAACGGTGCAGGCTCGTCATGACAGTACGGCCGTGAAAGGTTGTACCGTTTATCTAAACAATGGAAAACGTAGCGCTGTGACGGACAGCTTAGGCAAGTTTACGTTTACCGATTTACCTACTGGTCAATATGTTCTGCACACCAGCTCACCCGATTTCAAAACCGCTAAATACCCAACAGCTATTGCCGGACATAACCAGGTCGTGGTGATTCAAGTAGCCCGGCGGCTCGAAACGCTGGACGAAGTGACCGTTACCGACAAACAATCTGATTTCGGTTTTACCCGAATGCGGGGTGTTGAGAGCATGGGGATTTACGAAGGCAAAAAATCAGAAGTAATCATTCCTGATCAGCTCGTGGCCAATCTATCGACCAATAACGCCCGGCAGATTTACGCTCGGGTGGCGGGTTTGAACATCTGGGAAAATGAAGGCGCCGGTCTGCAACTCAGTGTTGGCGGGCGAGGTCTCGACCCCAACCGAAGCTCCAATTTCAACGTGCGCCAGAATGGCTACGACATTAGTGCCGATGCGCTGGGCTACCCGGAAAGTTATTATACCCCACCGATAGAAGCCGTTGGGCGCATTCAGATTGTGCGGGGCGCGGCTTCACTTCAATACGGCACACAGTTTGGTGGGTTGCTCAATTTTGTCATGAAAAAGCCAATCGCCAATCGAACGTTTGAATTGATTGCCCGGCAAAGTATTGGTTCGTTTGGTTTCTATAATGCATTCACCAGCGCCAGCGGTACGGTAGGCAAGTTAAGTTATTACACGTTTTTTCAATACAAAAAAGGTGACGGCTGGAGGCCTAATTCACATTTCACCAACTACACAATCTTTGCCGACATTAATTACCATTTTTCGGAAAAGACAACGCTGGGCGTCGACATGACCCAAATGAGCTATCTGGCTCAGCAGCCGGGCGGCCTCACCGACGCTATGTTTGCCGAAAATCCCCGACAAAGTAATCGGGAACGCAACTGGTTTAAGGTGAACTGGACTATGCCCGCCCTGCATTTCGACTATAAGTTCAACGCTCTTAATGAGTTCAATTTGAGAGTGTTTGGCTTGTATGCATATCGGTATTCGCTGGGTTTCCGGCCCAACCGCGTAGCCAGCGTGGACGATAACAGCGAACGGGATTTGATTAAAGGTGATTTCCAGAATTACGGTGCCGAAGCCCGGTATTTAAAGCGGTATTATGTAGGCAAGCAACAGGCAGTTTTGCTGGTGGGCGGTCGCTATTATCACGGCTATAACCACAGCATACAAGGCTTGGGAAGCACGGGAAAAGATGCCAATTTTAACTTTATCGACAACGATCAGGGAATCGCATCCGACTACCAGTTTCCAAACCGAAATGTGTCGCTATTTGCCGAAAATATTTTGTATGTAGGTGATAAACTGTCGATTACGCCCGGTGTTCGCTTCGAATATATTCATACCACAGCCAACGGTTTTTACGGCACCATAACGCGCGATCTTGCCGGAAATATCATCAACGCCACCCGCACCAATGAAATCCGCACAAATGGACGACAGTTTGTATTGGGTGGCCTGGGAATCAGCTACAAGCCGACACCACAATTGGATATTTACGGCAACATTTCGCAGAATTACCGCTCGATTACCTTCAGCGATATGCGAATTGCTAACCCATCATCGGTGATTGACCCCAATTTACAGGATGAGAAAGGATACTCCGTTGATTTGGGCATTCGCAGTACGCAAACCACGCTTTATAATTTCGACGTTAGTGCCTTTTACCTGAACTACAACAACCGCATTGGCGAGGTGCAATTTTACGACGCAAACGACCGGGTTCTCCGGCGACGGGGCAACATTGGGCAGGCGGTTATTATGGGGTTAGAGTCCTACGCCGAGGGCGATTTCCTGCGGTTGGCTAACCCACAGAATGCTAATCTAAGTGGCGTTGTGTTCGCCAATGTAGCCTTGATTCATTCTACATATAAAGCCAGCGAAACTGCCGGTGTCGTTGGGAATCAGGTTGAGTTTGTACCAAATATAAACCTTAAAAGCGGGGTCAGATTGAGCTACAAAAACCTAAAAGCCTCTTTTCAATACACGTATCTTTCCAATCAGTTTTCTGACGCGACGAATGCTGCCGAAGGGGGTGTTTCGGCAGTTATCGGCCTGATTCCAGCCTATGCGATTATGGATGCGAGTCTGTCGTATCAATTTAGCCGGTTCCGTTTGGAAGGCAGCCTCAATAACCTGGCAAATCGGGCTTACTTCACCCGTCGGGCAACGGGTTATCCGGGACCCGGCATCCTCCCCTCCGACGGGCGGGGTGTTTATTTAACAATGCAAGTGAAGTTGTAATGTGGCATTCCGGCATTATTACTGACTGATACTCATACGGCTATCGAAAAAGCGAAACCTATACAGAAGGTCTTGATTACAAATCCTTTTTATCTTCGATACCCTTAGCAACTTACCTACAGGGCATCGACCAGCCGCACAACAATCACTGTGCGAAAGAGTACAAATTCAGGAACGAATGCAGATTGCACAAGTCGGTAATACAGGCCGAAGTCGATTAAACCAGTAAAACGGGTAATCAGACAGAGTTGATGGCCTGGTTTACCTACATTCAGGAATCATTTTACCCGTGGCCCGTCGGCGATGGTTTGCCGTCAGGCGGTTATTATTGCGACATATACTACCTGATTAACTGACTAATAGCACAAAACAGACAATTATAGTAGCGATAATCAATGGCCCAAGACCATAATCCCGGGCCATTGATTATCGCTAAATTCGCTGAATTAACTCGGCTACTTTATGCACCTCGCGGCCCATAATATGGTCAATAATGGCCTGAGCATGTTCGCGACCATTTTCAATAAAGACTTTCTCAGTGTAAATCCCGGCCATAACTGTACCGCAAACGTACAGGCCCGCTACGGTAGTTTCAAAGGTTTCTTTATCATAAACCGGCACCTGTGTAGTTGGATCGAGCTCAATTCCGCAACGACGCAGTAATTCTGCATCAGGAATATAACCCGTCAATACCAGTACAAAATCGGCCGGGAGCTGGGTTTCTTCGCCCGTTTTCAGGTTGTTGACCGTTACCGATTTCTCATCAATTTGTGTTACGCACGAGTCAAAGACCGTTTTTATTCTACCTTCCTTCACGCGGTTTTTCACATCGGGCACAAGCCAGTATTTTACCGTGCTCCGAAAATCGTCGCCCCGGTGAACTACAGTTATATTTACATTGTGACGATATAATTCCAGAGCCGCTTCGACCGCTGAATTAGACCCGCCGATAATAACTACGTTAGTGAACGAATATTTGAATGGTTCGTCGTAATAGTGCGATACGTGGGGCAGGTTTTCGCCGGGAATATTGAGCCAGCGCGGTCGTGTAAAGTAGCCCGTTGCCATAATCACTTTTCGGGCCTGATACTGGCCACCTGTTTTGGTCGTAACCGTAAATACATCGCCTTCTTTCTGAACTTGCCAGACTTCCTGAAACAGGTTAAAATTCAGGTGGTAATACGCGGCTGCTTTGCAGTAGTATTGAAGGGCCTCGTCGCGCCCGGCTTTCACATCCGAAATGGCAAAAGGCAACCCGCCAATTTCAATATTTTCGGCTGTTGAGAAAAAACGCATTCGGCGTGGATACTGCCGGATTGATTCAGTCAGGCTTCCCATTTCCAGAATCAAATGGCTAAGTCCAGCTTTAGCTGCTTCAATGCCAGCTGCCAGCCCGCAGGGGCCTCCGCCAACAATAATAACGTCGTATGTTTGCATATAGTAATAAACAAGGCACGTTCTCCACCGGGTTATTCCGTGCTATATAGTTTAATAACAAGGAAAAAGTCTCCAAAGGTTGCGCCAGGGGGACTTTTTACGGGGTAATTTTCGAGTGTGCCATCCAATTTTCTAACACTGATAGGCAAGCAAACTAGCCGGCAGACAGTCAAAAGCAGCCACCCGTATAGGTCATTGTTCAATCTACTCTAATCAGGAGTCTGATTACAAAAAGATTTGTACGCTACAATAATCTTAACCCACCCATTAGTTACAAAGAAGTTAGTGGTCTATCAGGCAAAAGCTTTGCCAGCCTCTGGGAGTTTTCTATGTATATTTACTGGACGTACAGATCATATTTGTGGAAAACCAAGCCAATACGCTATTTTCGTCATTCGACAGTGAAGAAATAACTTTCTTTGCCGATTTAATTTTACCGATTCCAGTGCCCAAATTGTTCACCTATCGGGTTCCCAGGGGGATGGCGGAGGGAATTAAAATTGGTGCCAGAGTAATTGTTCCCTTTGGAAAGACGAATAGACGAGTGCTTACAGCCATTGTTGCCCGCCTACACAACACCCCACCCACTGGTTATCAGGCCCGTTACATTAACGAGATACTTGACGATTATCCATTAACAACAACCTATCAACTAGAGCTTTTTAAGTGGATTTCCGAGTACTATATGTGCTGTATAGGGGAGGTTATGAATGTGGCCTTGCCCTCAGGTTTAAAAATTTCGAGTCAATCGAAGGTGCAGTTCAATCCTGACTTCGACTACCCCGAACTGCTTACCGAATTTGAAGAAACGTTGCTCACTGAGCTCAAAAAACACTCGTCATTACTGTATGAAGAACTGGGGCGGCTGGCGGGTGAAGGGACTAACGTTGCAGCCCTGATTAAATCGCTGGTGGGCAAAAAAGCCATCATTGTGTTTGAAGAAGTCCGGGAAAAATACGTCCCGAAAATGGTGCGAAAGGTCCGGCTGCACCGCAATTATGAAGATAAGGAACAACTTCTTGTATTACTGCAACGGCTCGAAAAACTACCCAAACAGCAGGAAGTTGTCATGCGCTACCTGAGCCATGTTCCGGTACAGCGCACGCCGTCGTTAAATGAAAAAGGATTAGACAAAACGATTCTGAATCAGGATGACGAACTCTCGCAATCATCCCTTTCGACACTCATCAAAAATCAGGTATTCGAGACATTCGAGATTATTCAGCCTCGTTTTTCGGACAATGCCGCTCCACAAGCGGAAATAAAATTAACCGATGCGCAACAGGCCGCTTCGTCGCAAATCATGGCGCAGTTCGAGCACCAGAACATCGTTTTGTTGCACGGCATTACGGGGAGCGGCAAGACCGAAGTCTATATCGAACTCATTCAACAAGCCCTTTCCGGCGGATCGCAGGTGCTGTATCTGTTGCCGGAAATTGCGCTGACTACTCAAATTGTGGTACGGCTGCAACGGGTCTTTGGCGATAAGATGGGCATTTACCATTCCAAATTCTCAGACAATGAGCGCGTGGAAGTTTGGAAAGGCGTGGTGTCGGGGCAGTATCAGTTTGTCGTTGGCGTGCGGTCGGCGGTGTTTCTACCCTTCGATAATATGGGGTTGATTATCGTGGATGAAGAACATGAAACCAGTTATAAACAACACGACCCCGCCCCTCGCTATCATGCCCGGGATGTAGCCATGATGCTAGCCCATTGGCAACAGGCTAAAGTGCTGCTGGGATCGGCCACGCCCTCACTCGAGACCTATCACCAGGCCAAACAGGGCCGCTATGGTCTGGTCGAGCTGTTTCAGCGTTTCGGCGACGCGACACTGCCCAATATCGTGCTGGTGAACACGCAGCAGGAAAAAAAGCGAAAAACGATGAAAAGTGAGTTTTCGTCGGCCTTGCTCGGCGCCCTGGAAGCGAATATGGAGCGCAAAGAACAAAGCATCCTGTTTCAGAACCGTCGCGGTTATTCGCCTTATATGCAGTGCGAAGACTGCGACTGGACGGCCGAGTGCCTTAATTGCGCCGTGAGCCTAACTTATCATCAGCGCGACGCCGAGCTGCGTTGCCATTATTGCGGCCACAAAGAAGCCGTACCCCGCACCTGTCCAACCTGCGGGTCAACCAAAGTGCGCACGATTGGTTTCGGAACAGAAAAGCTGGAAGATCAATTATTAATTTTCTTTCCAAAGTCACGGGTGTTACGGATGGATTCAGACACAACCCGCGCCAAAAATTCGTACCAGCAAATTATTCAGGAATTTGAGGGCGGGCAAGTTGATATTCTGGTGGGGACACAGATGATTACTAAAGGGCTGGACTTCGACAATGTTAGTTTAGTTGGCATTTTCGATGCTGACCGAATTATTCACTTCCCCGACTTCCGGGCTACAGAACGCGCCTTTCAAATGATTACGCAGGTGAGCGGGCGAGCAGGCCGACGCGCAGGACGGCAAGGTACGGTGCTGATTCAAACCAGCAACCCGCAGCAGCCAATACTGCAAAAAATAGTTGACAATAATTATAAAGGACTTTTTGAGGAAGAGCTTAAAGAACGGCAGGATTTTAACTACCCGCCTTTTTCGCGGCTTATCAAACTGACCATTCGCCATACAGACCGTGCCATTAGTCATCAGGCAGCCGAACGATTAGCAGCCGAATTGACCGATGCACTGGGTAGCAGCCGCGTTTTAGGACCAGAGGAGCCGTTGGTTGAGCGAATCCGCAACCAGTTTTTGTTCGATATTCTCATAAAAATCGAGCGCGACAAAGTGAATATAAAAGCCGTAAAAACATACATTCAAGACCGTATCAACGACATTCTGACCGACAAAGGTTTACGCCAGGTGAGCGTAATAGTCGATGTAGATTGCTTGTAAGTTCTGTTACTCTTCCGTAAAATTTCCACAAATACCACCGTTTATTAGACCATACGGTTATTTTTGCACCGGCTTCTGGCCAATTTTGCCCAATTTTTCCCGTCCCATGTCAAAGAAAACCAAGATTGTGGCCACCGTTGGCCCGGCTTCC
>JANXVQ010000357.1 GCA_025351545.1 Spirosoma sp. | reverse complement strand
TGCTGGTCGTTGTCTCAATGGCTCGACGCGAAATAGCTAAAATAGCTACCGGATTTTGCCGAAGCAGGGTACTTCGTGTTACGCCTGTTACCACAACCACTTCGTTGAGCGTACTGGCAACGGGAGACAGCGCTATGGAATAGGTTTGGACGTCGGGCTGAACGAGTACCGTATCCGATTTATAACCGACGTAAGAAACAATTAATTTTCGGACGACCGAATCGATACTTATCGGTAGTGTAAACTGGCCTCGTCCGTCGGAGATGGTCCCTTTTTTATATCCCGTTAATTGCACATTGCAAAAGGGAATCGGTTTTCGGGTTTCGGTATCAATAACAGAACCCTTTATGATTCGATTAGGAGAGGACTGTGCGTACGACAGCCCTCCGATTAGCCCCAGGCTAATCAGTAGGAAAAGTGATTTCATTAAAAAATGATTTGTTTAGTAAGCAAAAAGAACTGCCGACCTTGGAAGTCGGAGTACTACAGAAAAGCGCTAACTAAACTACAGGCGGGCCTCGATGAGAGAAGCACAGGAAGGGGGAAACCGAATCACGCGCGTGGTAAGCAAAGTTGTATACCAGCCGTAAGCGGCTACGCAATAAAAAAAGGAAAGCAAAGAAAGTACCAACAACCAACGGCAGATTACCCGCCAGGTCTAATAGCAAAATCTCCTGTGCTGTGTGGGTATTTGGCAGAATTGGCCCTTTACCGAAGGGCCAGTAAGGGTGCGCATGTACAATCAGGCGCCCGTCTGGTAAGCGGTGTGCGTGGCGAAACACTACTCCGTTGACCCATATAGCCAGAAATAAACCAAACAATAGTTTGGCTAGACGAACACGGTTAGTAGGTAACCATTTGGTCATTTATCGGCCAGATTGAGTAGTAATGAGCCAGTACATCACAGACAAAGTTAACAACTACCGACTTACGGATTGAGTTCACATTTTTAGACTAATCTAAAAATGTGTTGCAAACACAAGCAATCACACTTGGCTGGGATAAACGTTGACAAAGTTGGTAAGGCTGTTTGTCAGAGATTATACTAGAATTTTTGTCAATATTTGCGACTTGATTCCTCAATAGCCTTCATCCGTAACAAGATAGTAGTTCCTATTTTCAGTTTTCTGATCGTTTGTTTTGATCGTTATGGTCAGCCATTCGACATGGGTGTATTCATCAAAAGGGGCACCTCGACTGTCGACCACAAGCCCACTTCCTTCTGCTGCTTGTTGCCGAATATAATTCAGGGCTTCATCCCGGGAGGAGAAACTTCCCAGCAAGTCTCCCAGGTTAAGATCAGGTTCCTCATCTGGAAGTTCGCCAACTGTGTTGGATATAGGTGATTCAGGATGTTCGGCGGTAGTGGATTCTGGGCTTGCATACAGTTCAAGAGTCATACAAATGGAAAGATTTAGACCAACAAAATGCTCCGTTAGTGGTAAGTAATTTATAGAACAACTCTGTAGACGGGCGAGTGTTATTGACGGTATGACATAGGTTCGCTATCAATCTGTTACAGAGTTCGTTATTCTTAGTTTAATAGTAAATATCAATAAGCGTCAATCGTTTTGGCTATCACATTCATTAGTGGAATCGTCAATTTTTACGAGACTAAATTTTTTGATTGGTGGCAAAGCCCCTAAGCCTACAGTGAAACCTAACAGCTATTAGTAGACCGTTGTCTTGGTAGTCGGCTCTGAACGGCATAGCAAAACGCTGAATTTGAAATTTTTCCTACCAGCAAAAACACTCTTTTTTTATCTTACTAGCTTCCCCGATCACCTTTTTCTACAGCAGTAATGTTCTCCTGATTTCCTACTTCTGTTGTTCTTACACTTGTTCAAAAGCCTTTACCGATGCCCCTACCCGCAACTATAATCAGGATGATTTTGGCGTGAAGGCATAGAGACAATTAGTAGTTGCTTTCTGAAATTATACCTACCTTAACGACTTGACATCTGGCAATCTAATACCCTAAAAACAGGCATTCTATACTATGCAAACCGATTCGTCGCCCTCCACCAAAAATGCTATCCGCACTGTAGTCTGGGCCGGTTTAGTAGCAGGTACACTGGATGCCATTGCGGCCGTAGTTATGTTTCTGAGCGCGGGCGGAAAAGATCCGGTTCGTATTTTTAAGTTTATTGCCAGTGGTGTTTTCGGTAAAGATGCGTTTGCCGCAGGATCGGCGATGACCGTTTGGGGCCTAGTTTTTCACTTTTCTATCGCCTTACTATTTGCTGCCTTTTTCTTTGTTATTTATCCGCAGATTCGTCGGTTCATCAGAAATCCGGTTGCCATTGGGTTGCTCTATGGACTTCTTATTTGGCTGGTAATGAATCGTATTGTTCTGCCAATCAGCAATACACCTGTTCAACCGTTCGATCCGGCCAACGCCATTATGGGAATGGTTGTTTTAATGGTTCTGGTTGGCTTGCCCATTTCTCTCATCGTGCATAAACACTTTTTGGAGAGTTAATCGGATAAGCGTGTGATTCATCTCCTCGTCAATGCCGTCCGGCGAGAATCGAGTTTGAGGAAAATGAACAGCAAAATAGAAAATGACCAGAGCGAGGAGCCGCCATAACTAAAAAATGGCAATGGAATACCAATAACAGGCATCAAACCGATCGTCATACCGATATTTATCATGACGTGAAAAAAGATAATCCCAGCCACGCAATAACCATATACACGGGCAAACTTGCTGCGCTGTTTTTCGGCAAGAATCACGATACGGGTAATCAGCCCAATAAATAAGGCAATCACAACCAACGCACCAATAAAACCGTGCTCTTCGCCGATGGTGCAAAAAATAAAATCGGTACTTTGCTCCGGCACGAAGTCAAATTTAGTCTGTGTTCCCTCCAGAAAACCTTTACCCTGAAGTCGGCCGGAACCAATAGCAATTTTAGCCTGCGTTACATTCCAGCCCACACCCAGCGGATCGATCTTGGGATCGACCAGTACTTTAATCCGATTACGCTGGTGCTTTTGCAGGACATTATTCACAAAAAAATCAAC